>CBDUPD010000507.1:0-2627 GCA_965368985.1 uncultured Spongiibacteraceae bacterium
AGTTTGTGTTTCCGGTAGTTCGCCGTCTGCACCTTTAGGCAGGTATTGTTCATAAAGTGCTTTGGCAACATCTTCGTGTTCACCATCATTCAAGGCATAGTGATAACCCATAATGCCTTGCAGGTCAGAAAATTCGAATACCATTTCTGAAACAAGATCTGACTTGGATAAAAGTGCAGCACGTTCAGCCAGTGCTGCGTCGGCATCTATTTCAGTAGCGATATGTGCAGCGAGTTTGGCGACGCGTTGTGTTTTATCATAAACTGTTCCCAACTGTTTCTGAAAAATTACAGACCTCAGTGATTCACAGCGCTCTTCCAGTGTTTTCTTTTTATCCGTTTCAAAAAAGAAGGCGGCATCACTTAATCGTGGTCGTATCACTCTTTCGTTTCCATCGATAACCTGTGCCCGGTCGTTACTCTCGATATTGGAAATTGTAATAAAATTGGGTAGCAAGTTACCTTTGCCATCGAGTAGATGAAAATATTTCTGATGTTCTTTCATACTTGAAATCAGAGCTTCCGCAGGAACATCAAGAAAGCGCTTCTCAAAGTTACCTGTCAGCGCAACAGGCCATTCAACAAGGGCTGTTACTTCGTCAAGAAGCTCATCATCAATAACCGCTGTACCATTAACAGACTTGGCTTCTTCTGCTACCTGCTCTGCAATCATGGCGTGGCGTTTTACATAGCTGGCAATAACTTTTCGGTGCATTAACTCTTCAGCATAGTTATTCACTGAAACAGTAAACTGTTCAGGGGCATGAAACCTGTGCCCGCGGCTTTGATTGCCAGAACTAATGCCAAGAATATTGGCGTCAATCACATCGTCACCAAACAGTAACACTATCCAATGTATTGGGCGTACAAACTCGGCTTTTTTTGCTCCCCAACGCATGCGCTTAGGAATGGGCAGCCCGGAAAGTGCACTTTCTACCATTTCAGCTATGAGTGTGTTTGTAGATTTCCCGGGAATAATTGACTTATAAGCAAGACGTTCTCCCTTGTCAGTTTCCACTCGTTGCAACTCTTCAAAACTAACACCATTGCTACGGGCAAAACCTTCGGCCGCCTTGCTTGGGTTGCCTTCTTTATCAAAGGCAGCCTTAACAGCAGGCCCCAGCTTTTCTACTTCCTGGTCAGTCTGTAGTTCTTGTAAACCGTAAACCTTGATAGCCAGACGACGAGGTGTGGCAAAAAGCTCACTGCCTTCAAAGTGTAAAGAGGCATCTTCAAGCGATTGGCAAATGCTTTTACCAAAACTGGTAGACAGAGTATGCAGTGCCTTGGGTGGTAACTCTTCAGTACCGATTTCTATTAATAAGTCTTTTGCCATGATTACTTCTCCTCTACCCCATTCTCTTTACTATGTTTGCTGATCACTTCTTCACGAAGTGTTTCAGGGGCTAGTGGAAAGCCGAGATCAAGACGTACTGTAAAGTAAGCTTCGGCTACGGCTCGGGCAAGGCTGCGTACACGCAAGATAAAACGCTGGCGCTCTGTCACTGATATGGCATGGCGTGCATCAAGCAGGTTAAAGGCATGTGAAGCTTTCATCACCATCTCATAAGCCGGTAGCGGCAGTTTTTTCTCAATCAGTTTTTCGCACTCTTTTTCATAGGTATCAAAACTGGAGAACAGAAAATCAGTGTTGGCTTCTTCAAAGTTGAACTGAGACATTTCAACTTCGTTTTGGTGGAATACATCACCGTAGGTAACATCGCCTTCAGGGCCTCGTGTCCAGACCAGGTCATAAATACTATCGACACCTTGCAGATACATGGCGATACGCTCAAGACCGTAGGTTATTTCACCGGTTACCGGGTAACATTCAAGCCCGCCAACTTGCTGGAAATAGGTAAACTGGGTAACTTCCATACCGTTTAACCAGATCTCCCAACCTAGCCCCCAGGCGCCCAGTGTGGGAGATTCCCAGTTATCTTCAACAAAACGAATATCATGTGTCAGCGGGTCAATACCAAGATGTTTTAATGAATCGAGATAGATATCCTGAATATTGTCAGGTGACGGTTTTAATACAACCTGAAACTGGTAGTAGTGTTGCAAGCGGTTCGGGTTTTCACCGTAGCGACCATCAGTGGGACGACGACATGGTTGAACATAGGCTGCGTTCCAGGTTTCAGGCCCAATGGCACGTAAAAAAGTGCCGGGATGAAAGGTACCTGCACCAACTTCGAGATCAAGGGGCTGTAAAATTACACAGCCTTTTTCGGCCCAAAAATGTTGCAGAGCTAATATAAGCCCCTGGAAAGTAGAAACATCGGGTTGCGTGTTATCAGACACTGCGCAGTACCTTTTTATGGTAGTTGTTTACGTAAATAATTTAGGGGCGGAATTATAGCCTGTGTTGTTGAAAAGTTCAGCAATACAGGCCTCAAGGCCGGGTATTTTAGACGAATAATTGTCTAGTGACGCCAAAATGCCGGTGAAAACAAAACCAGAAGTGTAAAAATCTCCAATCGGCCTAATAACATGGCTATACACATAACCCATTTAGAGAGGTCTGTTGTTCCACCATAATTGGATGCAACAGAGCCCAGGCCAGGACCCAGGTTATTCAACATGGCAATAGTTGCAGAATAGGCACTGACAAAATCCAGCCCTGAG
>CBDUPD010000508.1:0-2624 GCA_965368985.1 uncultured Spongiibacteraceae bacterium
ATTTCAGTTTCGACTTCGGCAGCACCTACAGAGCCGCCAAGATACCAGCCGGTATGGTTCAAGGCAGAGTCATCAGCAACGGCAGTTGTTGAAAAAAACGTTATTGAAAGAATATTCAAAGTGGCAATAAGAAGGGTGTTTTTGAGAGCCATTGTTTCTTCCTTAAGTAGCATTGGGAACCTTGGAGTGTCTATCATAAATAGGTGGGGGTAATTATCAATACAGGTTAACGGCTATTGTTGATTCTATCAATCTAAAGCAATGAACTGCAGAGTGCCGATTACTATTTATTAATCAGGATAGTACGGTTTAATAATTTTGGATGTTTTCAGGTTGGGGAGTGCATTCAGACTGGACTTGAGGCCGGTTTTGAAGTTTACTAGGGCCTATGAATAGTGATAAAAAGCACAAGGGCTCTTGTGGCAAATCAGCCACTGATGCCAATTTTGTAGATTGTGAAAACTGTGGCATGTTTCCAATATGTCGCCCGGTAGAAGCTGGCGGACAATCGGTGACACTGGTTGAAAACTTTCTTAGTCGCAGGGAGCCGCTTAAGTCGGGAGAGTCTCTCTTTGTAAAAGATGAAACCCTGACAGATATCTACGCTGTAAGCTCGGGCACCTTCAAGATTGTTCAATTCGCTGTTGATGGTGAAGAGCAGATCTTGGGTTTTCGTTTTCCTGGTGAATTGTTGGGAGAGGATGCCCTCTATCCTGGTAAATATGGTTATACAGCTGTAGCCATTAATGGCAGTTCTGTTTGTCGAATTCCTATTCAGGAGCTCAATGCCAGTAGTGAGATGATGCCGGCCATGCAGCGCAATATGATCGAATTGCTGGGTATGCAGAGCTACGTCACACAAAAACAGATGAGTTCTCTAGCTGCTTGCAAAAGTGCAGAACAAAAGCTGGTGGCGTTTTTGTTGAATATTGCCGAACGTAAGGCAGCTCATGATGGCTCATCAACCAGTATTAAATTAACGGTCACTCGCGATAATATTGCCAATTTTCTGGGTTTGCGTCGTGAGACACTTAGTCGACTGCTCTCCAAGCTTCAAAAAGAAGGCTTGATTGCCATTAATGGCAAGCAGCTGGAGTTATTGGCGCTTGATAAGTTGTCAGAGTTAGCCAACCTGTAAGTCTTTTCCCTTATTGATATTGCCCCTCGGATTATAATGAGATAATGTTGTTATCCATAGTTTGTATATGGAAATAAAGAATCTATGAAGACAAATTGACATATATCAATTATGTATCTTAGAATCGCGCCGATAATTCGCGGCGTAATATTTTATGTGATTTTAATCACTGGAATATTCGTAATTTAAGCACCAGCTAAAAACTTTTCTCACTCATGCCTAGCAATGAGTGCAGTGAAGATTTAAAAAAAACTAACCAAGTTAACGGAACCACAAAAATGAGCACAACATTTGAGCATCCGGAATACAACTATAAGGTGGTGCGCCAGTTTGCCATCATGACAGTTGTCTGGGGAGTTGTTGGTATGTTAGTGGGCGTGATTATCGCCAGTCAGCTAGCATGGCCAGAACTCAACCTTTATTGGTCTTTTACCCATTTCGGTAAATTACGTCCACTGCATACCAATGCAGTTATCTTCGCCTTTGGTGGTTGTGCATTAATGTCGACCTCTCTTTATGTAGTGCAACGTACCATGCAGGTGAGGTTGTTCTCTGATGGTTTGGCGGCCTTTGTGTTCTGGGGCTGGCAGTTGGTTATTGTTCTTGCGGCATTAACACTTCCATTTGGTATGACTTCTGCAAAAGAGTATGCCGAACTTGAATGGCCTATCGATATTCTTATTGCTGTTGTCTGGGTTGCTTATGCAGTACTGTTTTTCGGTACTATCATGAAGCGTAAGGTGCAGCATATCTATGTAGCTAACTGGTTCTACGGTGCAATGATTATCACTATTGCCATCTTGCACGTTCTTAATAATCTTGAAATTCCGGTATCGTTAACCAAGTCTTACTCTATTTACCCGGGCGCAATCGATGCCATGATTCAGTGGTGGTATGGTCATAATGCGGTTGGTTTCTTCCTGACAGCAGGCTTCCTTGGCATCATGTATTACTTTGTACCCAAGCAGGCGGGTCGTCCGGTCTACTCTTATCGTTTGTCAGTGGTTCACTTCTGGGCACTGATCTCTATTTATATCTGGGCAGGTGGTCACCATTTGCATTACACAGCGTTACCAGACTGGGCACAAACCGTTGCCATGTTGATGTCATTGATTCTTCTGGCGCCTTCATGGGGTGGTATGATTAACGGTGTTATGACGCTATCGGGTGCGTGGGACAAGTTACGTACTGATCCTATCTTGCGTTTCCTTGTTGTTTCATTGTCTTTCTACGGTATGTCTACCTTTGAAGGTCCAATGATGGCAATTAAAACGGTAAATGCCTTGTCTCACTATACTGACTGGACTGTAGGTCACGTTCATTCAGGTGCTCTGGGTTGGGTTGCCATGGTCTCATTTGGTGCTCTGTATAACCTTATTCCTATTCTTTACGGCCGCGAACAAGGTGAAATGTACAGTATTAAACTGATTAATACACATTTCTGGTTAGCGACTATTGGTACTGTTTTCTACATCGTATCTATGTG
>CBDUPD010000509.1:0-2622 GCA_965368985.1 uncultured Spongiibacteraceae bacterium
CCCATGCGTAGTTTTGTTGCGGAACCTATGCGCTATGGCCACCTCTTTTTATTAGGCGATGCAGCGCATATCGTGCCACCGACAGGCGCCAAAGGCCTCAATACAGCTGCCAGTGATGTGTACACGTTATACAGCATTTTAACCAAAGTTTACGGCGAAGGGAGAACTGAACTAATCGAGAAGTATTCAGATATTTGTCTGCGCCGTATTTGGAATGCCGAACGTTTTTCCTGGTGGATGAGTACTATGCTGCATATCTTCGAGAACACCCCTGCGTTTGAAAGAAAGCTACAAGAGTCCGAGATTAACTATTACCTGCATTCAGAAGCCGGGCGAAAAATAATCGCTGAGCAGTATGTTGGATTGCCTTATGAAGCCATAGAGTAATTTTTTGCTGATGGTTTACCCCATCTGTCTATTCTATGTCGGCAAACCTTTTCGTCGATCTAACTCGCTCATCGCAAAGCAGTTAGCTTTCCCCTTTAATGCTACCCAAGCCTCAATGCAGCGCCTGGGTTTTAGCTAATGCAGAAACAGTTAATCTCCTCAAAAAAAGTTATGTGTAACAAGAAAATATTAATTTTTCAACCTCGGGGCACTAATGTAATGAACCACCCCTTTCCAACTTTATCTGACAAAACCGATTATAGAAACAACATGGGAGATGGATCCAACAAGTACGAAAAAATACCATTTACCATGGGCATGGCGAAGCCAGTTCAGTTAGTCGATAATATTGAAGATGATGCCGACCGTGTAGGCTATGCCGCCCGTCAAAAGCCAAAAAAAAAAGCCCACCTCCGGCAGGACCGCTTTGAGACTGCCGATGTCTATAGAACAAATCCATCCTGTGCATGGTAAAATACTAATACCCGCGTCAAATCAACGCCTTATAAATTAGCCAACCTATTACCTCTCTACCAGGGACCGAAATTAAAAAAAAGGATAATCGGTATGCCGATTATCCTTTCCTAGTCTCAAAAATTGTCAGTAAATTCAATACGGTCTGATTTATAGGTGCAAAATTTCTCTTTGCAACAGATTAATTAGTACTTCAATTGCTTGTTAGATTAGTAATTTGCACAGCGTATTCTGACTAAATTGAGATGTTTTCGCATTCCCGTTACTTAGGAATAAGACTCTCAATCAGCTCGGGTGTCCAAGGTACTCCCTTTGCCAAAGCTTGTCGTAATGCGACGAAGTCAATTTCACGACCAATTTCCCGATTCCCTTCGTTAAAGGCACGGAACCCGGTACGTGCTTCATTCATCATATTCAAGGCCAACCAAGAACGAGAATCTTCTTTGTTACGATTCCATGCTTCCAGCTTCGGTTTGCGCAGCTCTTCAAAGCTTTTAGTAAGTACTCCCGGAAAAGTCTCCATGAGCTTACTACACAGTTCTTCAACTTTCTCATCCAGCAATGAAAGATCAATTTCACCCTGTTTAACCAGAGCCTTACCAGCCGCCAGTTCATCACCCGTTTTAAACTCACCATGAATAATACGTCCATATTCGTCCAGCATACGATCGGTAACTACTTGGGGATTTGGGACAAATTTACCGTCAATTTTCAAAGCCGGCACAACGTCAGTACAAATACCCAATCGTTGTGCTTTAAGTGCAGAAAAAGGTTCGCAAAGCGTACCGGAGATCATTGCCTGCTCGCAGCCGATCATCACTGGCAGGAAGTCTGTGGATCCACCAATCGCTGCTGAGCCGTGCTTCGGTCCCGCTTGACCAAAGTTGGCCAGATCCTGAGCAACAGTGAAGTCACACGCCATTCCAATTTCCTGACCACCACCTACTCTCATACCGTTCACGCGACTAATGACTGGCTTGTCACATCCAATAATTGAAGAAACCATATCATTGAACAGACGCATATACTGGCGGTATTCCTCAGGCTTACCGGCATAGTATTCAGCATACTCCTTTGTGTTACCACCGGTACAAAATGCTTTATCGCCCACTGCAGTAAAGACGACAGCATTAACATCTCGCGCGCAGGAAGCTGCACGGAAAGCAAGAATCAGTGCTTTACACATATCTGTAGTGTAGGAGTTGTACTGCTTCGGGTTATTCAGAATAATCCATGCATTATAAACCCCTTCAGCTTCACTGCCATCGAGCCTTTTGGCCGGTCGCTTTTCATAGCTGACCATGCCATCGCACAAGCTTTCAATTTTATCGCCTACCAGATTGTGATCAATTAGATGCTCGGGGGCAATACTTCTAACAATTTCTTCAGTTATAGGATTCATTTATACCTAACTCCTTAATTAAAAAGCAAAAAACAAGCACAATGATATTGCGCTCAATACACTATAGAACTTTTGAGTATGTGTCTGGCCGCGACAAGCGACCGAGCAAAAAATATTATGCGTACTTTATTGTATGTATAGCCAACAGTCAATATCCCCTAGGATTTTAGTGGATTGCTTTTTAGATAATTTTGGCTATTTAACTAATTGATTTCAAAATAACTATTAGTCAATATCTTCCGGTCGAGTCACTTCTGGCCATTTAAAAATCAAAAACGGACAGCACCATACAGCCTAGTTTACCCACTAGCAAATACCAATAGCAAATACCAATAGCAATAGCAATAGCAATAGCAATA
>CBDUPD010000510.1:0-2611 GCA_965368985.1 uncultured Spongiibacteraceae bacterium
CAGGTCGTTATTGATACTACGCCTGAAATTGATGTATCACTAACCAGATTACCTGAGCTGCAACAGGTTGAGACACTGGCGATAAAAAACAGTGCTGATGTGCATTATTTGAAAGAGCAGCAAGAGATTGCCCGACTTGATATCAAGCAGGAGCAGGCTGCTTCATTGCCCACACTCTATTTTCAGGTTGAACATGAGTTTCTTGATCAGGTAGATGAAGAAGTAGATCGAACCCGCTCGGGCTTGTCTATTGAGGCATCTATTGGTGGTGCCGGGTTTGCATCTTATGGTCGTGTAAGAGGAGCCAGAGCCCGATTGAATGTGGCTCAATATGATATTGATGCCAGTCTGAATAACCTCAGGCGGCGTGTACAAACCCTGATGTCTAATCGCAACATTCAGCAGAATATACGTGCATCACAAATTGAGGCAGTGAATGTGGTTGAGGAGACCATGGCTTCATTTGTTCGGCAATATGAGACCGGGCGTAAGTCATGGGTTGAAGTATTAAATACCCAGCGGGAGTTAACCGAACTGCGTTATCAGTTGGTACAGATTGAAAATGACTGGTTGGTTTTGTCGTTGCGTATAGCTGCCATTATTGGTCAGCTTGATCAGGTGGCTGGAATCAATAATGAGGTCGAGTAACAGGCCTGTTAAATCACTTATAACAACATTGCGATATGATAAGAAGATGCCATGTTGGGTCGGTTAAAAAAATATTTGTTGGTGTTTGTCTTTTCTGTGGTGCATCTTTTTCTGGTTGCTTGTAGTTCTATTCCTGCACCTGAACAACGATATGCTCATGCGGATGCATTGGCATTAAATGCAGATTTTCAAAAAACATTGATTCAAACCGGTAGTTTCACACTTCTTGCCTATACAAAATTTTCCAATACTGGCAAAGACGGTATATTGAGAGTGTATATTGAGGGTGATGGTTATGCTTTTAACAAACAGCAAAAACCTTCAACTGACCCAACACCTGTTGACCCTCTGGCGTTACGTCTGGCTGTTACTGACGATAGTGATAATGTGGTATATATTGCCAGGCCTTGTCAGTATGTGCTTAAAGTTGATAACGATAAATGTTCACTGCGTTATTGGACCTCTGACCGGTTCTCCGCGGCGGTTATCAAGTCAATGAACCAGGCTGTTGATATTTTAAAAGCTCGCTCACAATTGCACTCTAATGTTAAACGGCTGGAGCTGTTCGGTTATTCCGGTGGTGGGGCTGTTGTGAGTATGCTGGCATTGAGAAGAGATGATGTCTCAAAACTGGTGACTATTGCAGGTAATCTTGATCACGTGTATTGGACGCGGGTTCATCATTATACACCGCTAAGTCATTCATTAAATGCAGCCGATTTTTCTGAACCCTTGTCGTTAATAAAGCAGACACATTTTGTTGGTGCTGATGATCGCAATATTGACAGAGGGGTGTTGGACTCTTATCTTTCAAAAATGAAAAATACACATAATGTTTCTGTTATAGAGATGAAGGATTTTGATCATTCCTGCTGCTGGGTAAAGCAGTGGCGTGAATTGTTGAATATGATGATCCCTGATATCGATGATCAGCTTCAGAATTAATGCTGGCTCTGGTGACCATGGGGTAAAAGTAGTGTTATTCTTCACTATATGACATATGGATTATTATAATAATACTGGTTGAAATAACAGGTAGTGATAATGGTATCGACAGAATCTACTGATTCACCATCTAATACAGATAATACTGACTCGAATCAGCAGTTGCAGGAATTAATGCAGGCACCGCTGGCTGTTAATGCATTGAGTGGTCTGTTGCAGCGTTTGGGCGTGTCTGTAGAGGCAGGAGCCTTGTTGCATGCGTGCCAGAAGTCAGAACAAGCTTTATCAGGCGCTTCACCGGTAAAACGTATACAGGCAGTATTTCATGATTTGCAGCAACAGGGTGTACAGGCTGCATTATTGGGTTGGGCGAGGTTTGATCCCCGTTGTTTGCCTGCCATGCTATTTTATCAGGGACAGTGGCAGCTTGTTGAGCAGGGTGACAAAGATAGCTTTTTATTGACGGGTGATGGTGGGCAGTCAACTATCTGTGAACCAGAGAGTCTCGATGGTAGCGTGGTATTATGGCTGAAGGTAAAACCCAAAGGTTCGGAAGCCCCCCGATTTTCACTAAAAGATAATCCGGCAGCCAATCTGATATGGACTGAGCTTTTCAAGCATCCGCGATGGTTACGTGATGTTCTTCTGGCTACATTTCTTGTTAATCTTCTTGCGGTTTCAACATCACTGTTTGCCATGCAGGTTTATGATCGTGTAGTGCCTACCCTTGCTTATGCAACCTTGTGGACATTGGTAGCCGGTATGGCCGTGATTGTCTGCCTTGACTGGTTGTTGAAAACGATAAGGGCCAGAATACTGGATAGTGTCTCATGTGAGGTGAACGATACAGCATCACAAAACGTATTTGATCATGTGATGGACTTACGCCTTGATTCTCGACCCCGTTCATTGGGTACTCTGGCGGCACAGGTCAGTGGGCTTGATTCTGTACGACAATTTTTTTCTTCAGGTGTAGTTTTTGCGCTGGTCGATATGCCTTTTGCTTTATTATTTATCG
>CBDUPD010000511.1:0-2611 GCA_965368985.1 uncultured Spongiibacteraceae bacterium
GGCGGCCATCATGATCGACCTGAAGCCGGAGCCCAATGACCTTGGCGGCACACCGGGTGAATCCATCGTCAACTGTACGGCGACTAATGGCTCCGGTAGCATTACATCCAATGTAGGCAAAATTACATTAATTGAAGATGTGGCTCCCACACTTGTCTTGCTAGACAATAGCTTCACTATTTGTGGTAATGATGGAACCCTGATAGTTGACGAAACCCTGGTTGATACGGCTGCCAGTAGCAATCTAACAGGCGCAACTTTCTCTCTTACCGGACCGGGAACCCTAACTTCGCCCATGACCATTAATTCAAACAATGGTAACCTGACAGGCACACCGCCTATTGGCACCTATACTGATGGATCATTAAAAATTACAGCTACGACAGCTGCAGGTAATGATGAAAGCGCAACTTTTACCATTGATTATGTAGAAGCTGCATGTCCGCCCTGATCTTTGGCCATATTGCATAAACAATGCATAAAAAAACCGGCATTAGCCGGTTTTTTTATGCCTGTTTTTCACAAACACTATCAGTTACTAACTCTCACCATTTTCTTCTCTGTGACAAATGGCAATACACCCAGATTTTCCAGAGCCGTATTACTAAATGGTACATAGCTGCCCGCATCCTTATCCAATACATAAAGCGGATCATCAAAATTTTCAGGTGCATAGCCTTGCTGCTGCAAATCCACTTTTCGCAACTTGAATGTAGAAGTTAAATCTGACTGTTCACTGACACGTACAAATAATGGAACCGCATACTCAGGTAGAGACTTATCTGCCAACTGATAAAAAGCCTGAGGATCAAAACACGTTTTTTTCTTTAACTGAATCGCAGCCATGCCTGCACGGCCTTCATGCTCAGGCACTACAACACCGTAGATATTAATTATCTCGGCATCAACATAAGCACTCAGCTCTTCAGTTACCTCAGTGGTTGATACATTTTCACTCTTCCAGCGAAACGTATCTCCTATACGGTCAACAAAATAAAAATAGTCATCTTCATCTCGGGTAAACAGATCGCCTGAGCTATACCAGCTATCGCCTTCGGAAAATACATTGTGCAATATTTTATTCTCTGTAGCCTCTACATCGGTATAACCTTCAAAGCGCCCGGCAGCAAGACCCGGTATCTCCAGTATCATGCCAATCCACTCACCCACCTCATTGGCATCACACTCAATAAAAAAACCATTTTTATCTTTAGGATAAGTCTCTGTAGCAACATCATATTTCACCAAGCGACCGTTAGTACGATCTTTAAACGGCATGCGACCACATGCACCAACAACACCATCCATATTCATCATATTACAGTTGGCTTCTGTTGAACCCCAACCCTCATAAATTTCTATATCACCAAACCGCTCAATAAACTGTTTCCATACATCAGGTGTTAGCCCTGCTCCTGTCATACGCTTGATGGTATGATTCTTATCATTTTCCCGGGGTGCCCTGTTCACCAGATAACGACCTATCTCACCAATATATTGCACTGTGGTAATTTTATATTCACGTACATCTTCCCAGAATTTCGATGCCGAAAACTTACGACGAAGCACAATAGATGCACCACCTGAAACTGCATTTGATGCTAATGACATTCCTGCTGCCCCATGAAACAGTGGCAAGATACAGTAAAAGACATCATCCTGAGTGATATCTAACAAATTTGCCCAGCCATCACCCACTCCCAGCCAACGCATATGGCTTAGTAATGCCGCTTTTGGCAGACCAGTTGTTCCTGAAGTGAACACATAAAAAAGAGGATAAATGCCTACCACTTCTGACCGCAGGGTTTTATCCGGATTCTCTGATGATGCTGCTGCTATAAAGTCCTGAATATCCATGGCGGCAATCTTTAATGCATGTTTATCCTTGCCATTATCAGCAATAACCAATGTATTGAGCTCACAATCTTCTATCATTGCCAATACAGCGTCCGAGCTTTGAACCTTATCAATACACTCAGACCCCAGGAATAAGAGCTTGCTATCAGTAACATCGAAGGCATGCTTCAGCGCCTTACCCCTGGATTCAGTATTAATTAATGCGGCTATCACGCCAATTTTTGCAAGACCCAGCCAGGCATAAAAAAATTCCGGCCGGTTTTCAATCATCACCGCACCACTATCACCATATTTCAGGCCTTGTTTAATGGCGATATCTGCATAACGATTGGCCTGCTCATTCAACTCACCATAAGTGATACGCTGGTCTTCATAAATCAGGAAAATACGATCCGGAAATTCTCTGGCATGCTCTTCAAAACGGTCTGCCACCGTATAGCTCTGCTCAGGCGTATGCTTCATCGTGCCCGATGCCAGTTTATCGATTTTTGCCTGTGTTTCTTCACGACTTACAGTCACTGTGGCCCCTCTAATACTCAAAATTTTAGTGCCGTTATTAAACCCTATAATATTAACAGCCACAACCTTGCATGAGCGGGCTTCAGCCGCGAAAACACATCACCAACCTCTCACGCGCCGAACCCAGACCATCATCTCGAGCGTAGCTTCGTACAACACTTGCCGTCATCCCATTGAGCGTAGCTTCGCACAACACCTGCCGTCATCCCAAGCGTAGCCGAGGGATCTACGTCTT
>CBDUPD010000512.1:0-2606 GCA_965368985.1 uncultured Spongiibacteraceae bacterium
GAAATGGGGCCAGGACGTTCATTATGCAGCTGGATAGACAAAATTTTAAAACATGATGAAATCAAGCCTCACGTATCGGTGCCGGTAAATGCCAAAGGTACCAGCGATGAGCTAACCATACTGCGTGCAATAGCCAAATTGGTTAGTCATGGTGTAAATGTGGATTTGAGTAAAATATATTATGGATCTCTGCTGACACCAGCAGGTGCATCTGCTAAACAGGTAGCAGTTAAAAAATAGTTGTTAAGAAACAATTGTTAAGAGATAAAACAAGAGAATAGTATGGAAAACATAGCAGTAGTCGGTATTGCCAACTTATTCCCTGGCGCGAAAGCCCCTGAAGAGTTCTGGCAAAACATACTGGCGAAAAAAGATTGCCGTAGCAAGGCCACCGAACGCGAGATGGGTGTACCTGCTGAGAAATATTATGGCAAAAAAGGTGATACCGATAAGTATTACTGTATGCACGGTGGCTATGTTAGCGATTTTAATTTCGACTCAAATGGTTATCGTGTCGATGCCAACTATCTTGATTCGCTGGATGATCTTTATCACTGGACTCTTTATGTTGCAAAAACAGCTCTTGAAGATGCCGGTTACTGGAATACAACTGCCTTGGAACGTTGTGGTGCTATTTTGGGTAATCTGTCATTCCCGACTAAATCATCAAACCAGTTGTTTATGCCGCTTTATCATCAGACAGTTGATGATTCCCTGAAACAGTTATTATCCAATGATTTTCAGTTAAGTCACTATATTAAAAGCAAACCTACACATCCTGATAATGCATTAATCGCCGGTTATCCATCTGCGTTGTTAGCAAAAGCGACCGGTTTAGGTGGTAGTCATTTTTCTCTGGATGCTGCCTGTGCATCATCTTGTTATTCTGCAAAACTTGCTTGTGATTACTTGCATACAGGTAAAGCCGATATGATGTTGGCCGGTGCTGTGAGTGGATCAGACCCTATGTTTGTGAACATGGGTTTCTCAATTTTTCAGGCATATCCTGCGAATAATATTTCAGCCCCGCTTGATGCCAATTCACAAGGTCTGTTTGCCGGTGAAGGTGCAGGTATGATGTTATTAAAACGTCACTCAGATGCTGTACGTGATGGTGATAAAATTTATGCCATTATCAAAGGCGGTGCTTTGTCAAATGATGGTAAGGGCGAGTTTGTATTAAGCCCGAATACTAAAGGCCAAGTGTTGGCTTACGAGCGTGCTTACGATGATGCTGAGGTAAACCCTGCTGATGTTGCTTATGTTGAATGTCATGCCACGGGCACACCAAAAGGTGATAAGGTTGAGCTGGGCTCGATGGAGACTTTCTTTAGTCGTTCCAATAACAAGCCGGTTATTGGTTCGGTTAAATCCAATCTGGGACACTTGCTAACAGCTGCAGGTATGCCTGGAATGACCAAAGCTATATGGGCACTGAATACAGGTCTCATTCCTGGCACGATAAATCTTAAACAACCATTGAAATCAAAAAATGGCTATTTTAATGGTGATTTGATGCCAACTGATACTATCGCCTGGCCACGCCAACAAGTCGTTAAAACAGCAGGTGTGAGTGTATTTGGTTTTGGTGGTAGTAATGCCCACATCGTTTTGCAAGAGCCCACAACAGAATTAGCTGCCATTACAACGGTACCTAAACAACGTGAACCTCTGGCTATTGTAGGTATGGATGCACATTTTGGTTTCGCAGAAAACCTGATGGAATTGAAATTGTTAATGGCAAGTCATCAAACAACCATGCGTGATTTACCTCCGAAACGCTGGAAGGGGATGGAAAGCGATGCGGCTGTGATGCAGGCGATGCAATTAACAGAGGCACCAAAAGCCGCTTATATCGATCATTTTGATATAGATTTCTTGCGTTTTAAAGTACCACCCAATGAAAAAGACTGCCTGATTCCACAACAATTAATGATGATGAAGGTTGCTGATAATGCAGCTAAAGATGCAGGGCTTAAAGAAAGTACTAACGTTGCAGTTCTGGTTGCTATGGGTGTTGAGCTTGAGTTGCATCAGTATCGTGGTCGGGTGAATCTGGCTACCCAAATTGAACAAAGTCTGAATCAACACGGAATACAGCTGACAGCTGAACAGCAGCAAGAACTGATTGATATTGCTAAAGATAGTGTGGCCAGTGCTGCACAGTTAAATCAGTATACCAGTTTTATTGGTAATATCATGGCGTCGCGCATTTCTGCTTTATGGGATTTTTCAGGCCCGGCGATTACGGTTTCAGCAGAAGAAAATTCAGTATATCGCTGTGTTGAACTGGCAGAGAGTCTTTTTCAAACCAGTGATGTAGAAGCCGTTATTATTGCCGGTGTTGATTTGGCTGGAGGTATAGAAAATATCAGCTTGCGTCAGCATTTTGGTCCTATGAATAAAACGGCTGGAAAAATGGCTAATGCCAATGTGCTTGAACAAGATGGATGGTTAGCAGGTGAGGGTGCAGGAGCTTTTGTTGTTAAGCCGCAATCACAAGCTGATGTGGCTACGGTTTACGCAACGATAGATAGTATTGCATTTACCAATGGTATCGATGCCCAGAGTATTGTTAATTCCGCACAACAAGCCCTGGAAATTGC
>CBDUPD010000513.1:0-2592 GCA_965368985.1 uncultured Spongiibacteraceae bacterium
CGGGAAACGAGATTCGAACTCGCGACCCCAACCTTGGCAAGGTTGTGCTCTACCAACTGAGCTATTCCCGCATTAAATCTTGCTGGATATTACAAATGCTTACGATCTGCATCGAGTAAGCAAATCTATTTTGCCGACAACAATTAAGAGGCGCGAATTCTAATTTAAACAAATCAGGAAAAAAAGGCTTTGAGAGAAAAAATTCTAAACTAAAGCTGTTTCTACAGACATATTGACGCCCCCTTCTCTTTTTTTGCCTGATACATCTGCTTGTCCGCCAGTTCTATCAGCTCATTTTCATCAAGGTAATGGTCGGGCCCGGTTTCACCAATCCCGATACTCAACGAAAAAGTTGAATGCTTATCAGCGAATCCACCTAGTATTTTTTCACAGGTTATTTTTGCACTCGCAGCACCGCACTCAGGAAGAATCAGACAAAACTCATCACCGCCATAGCGACAAGGAATGTCCGTTTCTCTGACGTTATCCATAATCGCCTGCGCCAGATCGCTCAATACCTCATCGCCTCTTATGTGCCCATATTTATCATTAATACCCTTGAAATCATCCACATCAAAATAGGCCATTGAAATCTTGCTCTTATGCCTTCGGGCCAACGTAAGCTCTCTGTGAAACAACTCCTGCATTGCTCTTCGGTTATAGAGGTTGGTCAAAGGGTCTTTTTTCGTGAGCATTTCAAGTTGACGCGTTCTTTCCGCAACCTTTAACTCGAGGCTTCGGGCATACATTTCCGTTCGGTCTTTCGCAATCTCGATCTCTCCGATCATACTTTCGATATAGGTATCAAAAACTAGTGTTACATCAAAACAAAGCAGTCGATCCAACGTCTGAACAACCTCTGCGTATTCTGCACTATCGCTAAGAGCCTTGCCGAGCGTTCGAACAATGATCTCTTTTAACGTCTGTACAGCCGAAAGATAGAGTTTGGGCTCCACACCAATACGCTTATGGACAAGCCCGATTCGCAATCTATTGTTTACATACTCGACATCATAAATACCACTGAATAAATCAAGCACATACTTACGCTGAGCTGTGCGAAGTCTAGCCAAGGTATCGGCATCACCAATCAACACAGAAATTTCATCGACCGCAGTTTGTCTTTCATAAAACTCTTCGACAATCTGGTCGATATTAACTTCAATAATCGGCCTATATTTATTTAACAGATTCAAGTTTTGCTGTTCAAGACTTAACAAATCCATTCTGCGGGTGATATCTGCATCAGATATCTGCAGTTGTTCTAAAAGAGTCTTTTCCGTGCGTTTCATAACACACCTTATTAGATCTGATCCAGATGATCAGTTACCTTAAATATAGCAGTTCTTCCTGCCACAGCTTGTTGTAATTTAGTCTAATGAACCATTTCTATATAGCCACTAATGCTTAATGATTCTTGTTTCAAGTAAGCAGGTGTGCGCTATCAAACTGGCAATACATTTGCCAAATCGACATTACTGATTCATCCTATAGACATCTTTTATGCGGCTTTTATCACCACAAAACGACCGGAAACTTGATTTTGATGTCCCAAGCAAGCAACTGCGATGAGCAACAACAACACTACATACTCACACTCTCAAGCCCAGACCGCAAAGGGATCGTTCGGGCCGTTGCCAACTTTCTCTATGATCGCGACGCCACCATTGTCGATGCGGCGCAGCATGGCGATCCGGTATCGAAAAGATTTTTCTTAAGAACCGAATTTTGTAGTGCATCTGATACACCGCTGTCAGGGCTTGGTGAATTGAAACAAGCCTTTAACCCAATTGCCGCCGAGTTTTCCATGGATTGGCAGTTTCATGATGCAAGTAAACGTACCAAGGTGCTGATTGCCGCATCAAAATATGGGCATTGCCTCAACGACCTGCTGCATCGCTGGAAGACCGGTGTACTACCTATAGACATCGTAGGCGTGGTATCCAACCATAATGAAATGAGGGAAATGGTTGAGTGGCATAATCTGCCTTACCATCACCTGCCTGTGACGCCAGAAACCAAAGCTGAGCAGGAAAGACAAGTATTGAATATTATGGATAGCACAGGCACTGAGCTATTGGCGCTGGCACGCTACATGCAGATTCTTTCAAATGACATGTGCCAACAGTTAAGCGGTAAGGCTATCAACATCCACCACTCTTTTCTGCCCGGTTTCAAGGGAGCAAAACCCTATCATCAGGCGTATGCACGAGGTGTAAAGATCATTGGTGCTACTGCGCACTATGTCACCAGCGACCTGGACGAAGGGCCAATCATCGAGCAATGTACCGAGCGAGTTGATCATTTATATAGCCCGGATGAGCTGGTTCAAATTGGTCGTGATACAGAATGCATGGCCTTCGCCAGAGCGATCAAATGGCACTGTGAACACCGCGTGATTCTCAACGGCAATCGCACGGTAGTTTTTAAGTAATCGCGAGTTTTATAGGTCTTTAATCAGTCAAGGGGTGACGAGCAATACCTTCGGCAATCCGACCGGCGGCTTCTTGAATATGGTGTAAAATATCTGATTCGAATTTTTTCAGATCAAGCACATCGCGCAAAGTGATAACCGTTAATACCGCGATCGGA
>CBDUPD010000514.1:0-2592 GCA_965368985.1 uncultured Spongiibacteraceae bacterium
CAGGAATAAACTTGAGACGCCTACTCACCATATTATGGATTTTTATCAGGCTACGCCTTGATATGTTTATTGATCGTGACATGCTGCCCTGGCATCTTCGACTGGTACTTTTACCTGTCGCACTCTTTCCACAAGGCAAAAACAGCAAAGCTGTTCGCCTTCGGTTGGCACTTGAGCAATTAGGCCCCATCTTTATTAAATTCGGGCAAATGCTATCCACCCGTAAAGACCTGTTAGATGCCGAGCTGGCCGAAGAACTGGCCAAATTACAAGATGATGTACCGCCATTTCCCAATGCCGAAGCCATCGCCCTGATAGAAAAAAACCTCAAGCAATCTGTACATAATGTTTTTGATAATTTTGAAGAAAACCCCCTGGCCTCTGCCTCTATAGCACAAATCCATGCCGCCACTTTGAAAAGCGGGCAAGAAGTTGTTATCAAGGTTGTACGCCCTGATATCGAAAAAATCATTCATAAAGATATTCGACTGCTCAACCTGATTGCCAAAGCCATTCATCACCTGCATCCTGAAGGCAAACGACTACGCCCGCTGGAATTGGTCGAAGACTACCAGCATACTATTCTCGACGAACTCGACCTGCAGCGCGAAGCCGCCAACACATCACAACTAAGGCGCAACTTTATTGATTCAGGCTTGCTCTATGTACCGGAAGTTTACTGGGATTACAGCAGCAGAAATGTACTTGTTATGGAGCGCATTCATGGCATACCGGTTACTGATATTGAAGCCCTGAATGCTCAGAACACTGACATGAAAAAACTGGCTGAACGCGGCCTTAAAATATTCTTTACCCAGGTTTTTCGTGACAGTTTTTTTCATGCTGATATGCACCCGGGTAATATATTTGTCTCGCGCAAAGACCCTCAAAACCCGCAATACATCGGTATCGATTGCGCCATTATTGGTAGCCTGAGTGAATTTGACCAGTATTATCTTGCGCGCAATCTATTAGCGATTTTTCAACGTGACTACCGACTGGTAGCCGAGCTGCATGTTGAGTGTGGATGGGTTCCGCCACAAACACGTGCCAATGATTTTGAATCAGCGATTCGCGCAGTGTGCGAACCGATTTTTGAAAAACCCCTGAGCGAGATCTCTTTTGGTCAACTGTTACTCTATCTCTTTCAAACCGCCCGCCGATTTGAAATGGAAGTGCAGCCTTCACTGATTTTACTGCAAAAAACCTTATTGAATGTTGAGGGGCTTGGCCGTCAACTCTACCCGGACCTTGACCTGTGGAGCACTGCACAACCCTTTCTGGAAAACTGGCTAAGAGATCGTTACTCACCAAAATCGGTACTCAAACAACTGCAACGTCACGCGCCCGGATGGCTTGAACAACTGCCGCATATACCCGATCTGGTTTATGAACGCCTTAGCGCCGCACCACAACAAATCAGTCAAAATAACGCGTCAGGCCATGACGAGGCTTTGCTAAAAGCACTTAAAAATCAACAACGCCTGAACATATTGGCACTGATTGGCCTGATCGGTTGTATTGTCTATATAGGGCAAACCCTGTAAAACTTAAAACTATTCGCAGAACTGACAAGTTCATCCTTCCGGGTGATTCTTAATATTATCTTAAGTATATAATGATAAGGTCTGCACGAACAAAACCAGAATACTCCAATAAAAACAATTTCTGGATAAGAAATGACACAAACCACTATTTCACAAACACCTGATTGCATCCAGATACAGGCACGACTACTGGAACACAATTTTGATGATAGCATTCCTCTTGTGTGGGCCAACAATAATCCGGTAATCACTGCTTTTTATAACGCGCTTTCTACAGTTATTCCTGAAGGTGAGAAATTTTTTATTCAAAGCGTCAATTCAGTAAAAGACAAAATTGACGACCCTCAACTCAAAGAAGAGATTAAGGGGTTTATCACACAAGAAGCCTCGCATCAGGCAGAGCACAAAAGCCTGAACAACTGGATTAAATCTCAAGGCTACCCGATAGATAAAATTGGTAAAATCACTGTTTGGCTAATGAACATGGCGCGCAAATATTTCTCTGAAAAACACAAGCTCGCCTGCACTATTGCCCTGGAACATATGTCTTCGTTATTAACCGAACAGTTTCTACGACAGAAAGGCATAAACAACGAACTTCACCCTGCCATGCGACGTTTTTTTATCTGGCACAGCATTGAAGAAAATGAACACAAAGCCGTACCTTACGACGTCTACCAGACACTCTATGGCGACTATTCGCCACGCGTGATTCAAATGTTGCTCATTATGCTTTTCTTTGTACCCAGCGTTGGCTATGCACATGCGCGATACCTGTGGCACGATCGCCAGCTATTCAACATTCAGGCATGGATAGGCGCCATCAAATATTTCTGGATATCACCCGCGTGGTTTCCTCGCATAGCAACCGAGTTTTTTCGTTTTTTCAAACCGGGATATCATCCATGGCAGAATGATAATAGCGAATTAATTAATGACTGGATTAACTATCTGGAAGAGACAGAGAAAGTAGCCTGATATCAGTGCACCAGAAAATCCAGCATAAAGTACTACTGCCCGAATCGAGGAGCCGCACCACTGCCAA
>CBDUPD010000515.1:0-2591 GCA_965368985.1 uncultured Spongiibacteraceae bacterium
CCAACTCAAACCTTTTTGCAGCAAATTCTTTTTGTGCACCGATAGATTCGAGTTGCTGCGTTGCAAATAATTTATCATCTGCTGCACGCAACACATCCAGATATGCTTCAACAATTCTGACGACCAGGTCTTTTTCTGCAGCGGCTATTTCAGCAGATGCCCTTAATGCAGCAACCTTACCTTTCGCCCGTATTGAAATATTTTTTGTATCATAGATACTTTGAGTGAGTGTAAATGCAGATTCTTTGGATGTGTATTCAGCCTCGGTGGATTTATATTCAAGGCCCAGCAACTCATCTCTCAGACAGGTAAAATCACTACAATTAATGAAATCAAAATTAGCTTCGCCCTCAAAAGTTAATGTTTTGGTATCTGACCGATATTCATTTTTCTTCCAGCGATAGCTATAACCCAGGTGTGGCCTGGTACCAGCCTTACCGATATCGCGAGCAAGCTGATCGCCCTTATATTTAGATAGTGCCGTCTGATATTTCAGGTCATTCTTTCTTGCCCATTCATAAACCTCCATTAAATCCGAGGCAGCAGCATTTAATGCAAACATCTGCAACAGAATTAACAGGGAAATAACCAGAACTTTCCTAAATGACATTTACCGACTCACCAATCCATCAAACCAGGGCGCTGCATAGAGTAACAGGCGCGAAACCATAATAAAATCAATATCTAGACCGTGTTACACAAGTTCCTGTATCTATCATTTCTCTCCCTATGGAAATATGGCCCATTTATCGATACCCAAGTGCGTAATTTTACAAAAAATGCACCCTTGTCTCAGCATTTATCCCGATATTTTGACCGTTTCAATACATAATTAAAGAATAAATCGATTTTTCAATTCAAATCTCACTCCAGCTTGTCTATGCTTCATACCCTGCACCATAATAAGAATAACCATGGGCCATGCAGCCCCCTCAAGCAGTAAGTAGCATTGAATGAGTAGTGATGATTTAAGACTTTTTTTACGTGAACTTTGGAACAAAGGGGTAGAACTCTGGCTCGAAGGCGAGCAACTGCGATTTCGCGGCGACAAGAAAGTTGTCTCCGGTGACACGTTAAGTCGATTACGTGCCAATAAAGCGGCCCTGATAGACATCATCAGGCAAAACCCCCAGGCATATACCGGCTTCCCGCTCAGCCATGGACAGCGCGCCATCTATTTAATGCAAAGCATGGCACCTGAAAGCTTTGCCTATAACCAGGTATGCTTACTCAAATTAACAGATAATATTGACACACTGGTTCTTGAAAACAGTATCGATTTTTTACTGCAACGACATGCACCTTTGCGTATGTCGATTGAAAATCTGGGTGGCCATATGGCCCAACAGGTAAGTTATTCACTCCCGTCCATTCTATCTACAGAAGAGATTGATATAAAAGACAGTGCCGAGTGGCAAGAGTGGATAAGCCATGAAGCAGACCTGCCCTTCGATTTAAGCTCCGAACCACTGATAAGAGCAAAATTACTGGTCAGCCCCGGCAATAATGCCCCTTACCACCTGTTACTTGTTGCTCACCATATCATTGCCGACTTTTGGGCACTTGAACTGATTGTTAAAGAGCTTGAGAGCATCTATCTGGCTGGTTTGACCGATGACACTCCCGATCTTCCTGAAATCGGTAAACTCTTTAAAGACTATGTAATTCATGAAAGTGAATGGCTAGCCAGCGAACAAGGCAAACAGGCAAAAGATTACTGGGTAGAAAAGCTAACCCCCCTGCCACCAACCCTTGAACTACCTACAGATTTTTCACGGCCACAGCAGCAAAGCTTTCAAGGCAGGGAATATACCTTTAACCTCGGAAAAGAACTAACCGAGCTGGTAAAAAAACAGGCCAAGGCAACACACGTCACTCCCTTTTCATGGATGCTGAGTTGCTATCAGATATTGCTTCACCGTTACACTGGCGAAGCCAATATCGCTATCGGCTCACCCGTAGCTTGCAGAACTCAAAGTGACTTTCAGCGACTGGCCGGCCACTTTACCAATCCGGTTATCTTGCTGGCTGATTTTAACAAGTCTAATCTTTTTAAATCATTACTCTATGAAAACAAGGAGCAAACCCTTCAAGCACTGAAGTATCAGGAATACCCCTTACAGTGCCTTATTGAAGACTTGCACCCACAACGGGATGCAAATACCAATCCCCTTTTTCAGGTTGCCATCTCCTGGAACCAGCTTAACAGCGACCATCAACATACCGGCGAGTTAATTGACGATATTATATTAATGGGGCAACGCGGAGCCATCTATGATCTGGTACTCAGCTGCTTCGATCGTGGCGACGATATACAGTTATCATGGCGCTATAATAGCGACATTTTTAAACAGGAAACAATAGAACGCCTGACTGATCACTTAAAAATTCTGTTAGAAAAAAGCTGCAAAGACAGTAATTGTGAAATATCTGATTTCGATATTCGCACACAGCCAGAGATAGACCGCGCTACCGAAATCAACCAATCAGCGACAGACTATCCAAAAAATAAAAATATCGCCGAGATTTTCAGGCAGAAGTCTGTTGAATTTCCAGATCTCATAGCCTTTAAGCATGGCACCAACAGCTTT
>CBDUPD010000516.1:0-2584 GCA_965368985.1 uncultured Spongiibacteraceae bacterium
GAATACCGACTAACGCCATAGAACCAAAGGTAGAAACCAAGGTTGTAACCACAACAAACAGGGGAAGTAGCACACCAGCAAAACGTCTAAACAGGAGAAGCAGACACAATATAACAATAATGAGACAAGCAAGCATATATGCAGATATGTCGGCCTTAAGCATCTTTGAAATTCGAGAGCCAAAGAAAAACCCTCCTGCTACATCTACTTTAAAATCAGGCGACTCATAACGTGCAATAATCTTATCGAGCGCAGCAATTATCTCTTCTTTTTTCTCAGGCGATAAGAATGTAGACGATGGCTGATTTTCTTTTGACTCAACTTCATCTTCACTTTCTTCAAAAGCATCATCGAAGCCATCAATAGCTTCCATATCGACCAGCTTTTCACCAGCTTCAATTTGAGGACGTATAACAACTGTTGTTAAACGCTCATTTTTTGAAATAAACTGATCAATATAAAGAGGATTAGCCATTACCCTCTGATGCAGCCTGTCCATATCCTCTTTGGTCTCAGGCCAATCTTCCAATAAATCTTCTACTATCAGCCTGTCTTCTTCCCCACGCATCTGTCGGGCATTTAATAAACTGGTAACCTCTGCAATATAAGGAAGTTCATTTTCAATATCCTTATGAAAATCACGTAGCTTTTCCAGAAAAGTTATATCAAATATTTCAGGAGGTTCAATGGCAACCAGAACCATCTCATCTTGACCAAATTGATTCCGAAATTTGTTATAGACAATCGTTGTTGGATCATCAGCATGTAGATAACTGTCGTTAGAGTTATCAATTGTCATTTGCGAAAGAAAGCTACCCAGACCTAAACAAAGCCCCAGACCGAATAACAATACCACCCAGCGAAATTGAAAAACCAGGCCACCAAATTGAGCAAAGTATTCTTCTATTTGTAACCTGATATTATTCAAAGCATTGGCCTTTTAGGGTAATTATTGCTACCGGGGTTCAAGAACCATAAGCGGGAAATTACGAACACTTTTTTCCTGAATTCTTTCCCATGTAGGAAACATCTCAATAACTGCAGGCCATAGCTGATCAAACTCTTCTGAATCAGCCTGATGAGCCAGCATATTTGTTTCTGTGCCTTTAATATTTATTTTCACTTGAGGATCAGCTTTTAGATTGTTAAACCAGGCAGGGTTAGTCAATGTACCCGCATTTGACGCAACCAGAATTACCCTATCGCCATCAGCTAAATAAAAAAGTGGCGTTATACGCTCAATTCCTGACTTTGAACCAATGCTATGTAGCAGCAGAACTGATTTTCCTAAAAAGCTGTTACCTAACCTGCCGTTAGATTTTATCAACACCCACATATTTGTGCGTGTAATAATAATTTTTAAAAATGTCATCCATTTACTACGCAGCTTGTCTATAAGCCCAATTTTTTCAACTCTCATTTCTGACATCATTTAGCACCTTCTTTTACGATCATTGATATATCATCTTAAATAAATATTTGTAGCGTTATGCATATCTTCAATATGGAATTCAGACTTTTTGGTAAAACAGCAATACATTTATCCGGCTTTAATTTATCCCCATTGAAAAGACCAATAGATCGAAGTCCGCTAATAGACTGCAGTCTATTTTAATTAATTAAACAGTACAAGCTTGTAAAGAACTGCATGATCTTGCGACTACCCATCAATTAACATTCAATAATGAAGAATATAAAGTCATTACGTATTTAGAAATAACATAACACTTTGTTTTTATTTAATTTCATATTGTTACATAGAAACGATATATGCCTCTATGATACCAGTCAAGACAAACTGACATTAATGTCATGTAATGATGAAAAACAGTGCCTACACTCTTCTCAAGATAAAAATTCAATAATGTCTCGAATTATTCTATCAAAAGGACATCATCTGAATTAAAATGGCTTTAATTTAATAAACTGTTAATTTGAAGCATGAGTAACTCAACAACCTGGAAGGCAAAGCCCTATAGTGCCGATTATGATGAAATGCGCATCAATATCGTCAATGCAGCATGGGATCTTATCGGCCAGCATGGAGCAACGTCACTACGCCTTGATGAGGTGGCTAAAAATGCCGGTTGCGCCCGATCTTCAATATATCGTTATTTCGACAGCAAAAAAGAACTCATCATCGCCGTGCTAATCAAGTGGCTATATGATGCAAGAGAAGATCTTGAACCTGTACTTGAAGCCATTGATGACCCGGTTGAGCGCTTGATCGAAGGTATCCATATCCCGATGCTGGCGATACGAAGCACCCCCTTTTTTCGTGACCCCAAAAACAACAACAATTTCATGATGGCATCACTAGCCCTGGAGGCGATGCCAGAAATCATGTCGGCACTGTTTGATCCATTTTTTGATGAAGCTAAAAAACAGGGTTGGCTTAGAGAGAATATTACTTCTGAAGAAGCTGCTCGATGGGTACTGACGATTATTATAGCCATGGGGGTATTTGGCGCAGGAGGTATGGAACCCGATAATGAAAAAGAATACCTCAAAAAAATGATCGTACCTTCCCTATTGCAACTTTAATTCAACCCGATTTTTTTAAAACTACCTCATATTCTGTTTT
>CBDUPD010000517.1:0-2582 GCA_965368985.1 uncultured Spongiibacteraceae bacterium
TCGACAGGCAGCCAGTAATTGGCAGCAGCAGGGTCAAGCATGCCTTCGTTATATTGTGGACTGCAGAAACGCGCGTAATACCATGAGGATTCCATAAATGTGTCGAAGGTATCGGTTTCTTTTAATACGGCCTGACCATTCAGCTCATCTTTGGCCCACTCCTTGTCAGTTTTGATTGGTGAGTTAACACCGTCCATAACAACGTCTTCAGGAAGCAGTGCGGGTAGGCGGTCTGCAGGTACAGGAATTTCACCACCTTCTGGCAGGTTGAACATGGGGATTGGTGTTCCCCAATAGCGTTGACGAGAAACACCCCAGTCACGCAAACGATAATTCACTTGTCGTTCAGCGCTTTCTCCCAGAGCTTTATCTATAGCATCGAAAGCTTCTTCAGAAGTCAACTCACTGAACTCACCGGAGTTAATCAGCTTACCTTTTTCGGTATAAGCTGCTGTATCAGTATCGACTACAGTATCGTCAACAGGCGCAATGACCTGCTTGATAGGCAGGTTATATTTTTTGGCAAACTCCCAGTCACGGTCATCGTGACCAGGTACAGACATAACCGCACCTGATCCATAGCTCATTAATACAAAGTTGGCTACCCAGATAGGCACCTCTTCACCGGTTACCGGGTGTTTGGCAAACAGGCCTGTCGGCATACCTTCTTTTTCCATGGTTGCCATATCGGCTTCTGCAACCTTGATATTTTTCTGTTTTGCAATAAATGCTTGTAGCTCAGAGTTGTTTTCAGCAGCTTTTTTAGCCAGGGGATGTTCAGCTGCAACAGCAACATAACTTACACCCATCAAAGTATCGGGGCGGGTTGTGAATACCGATAAAGCATCTTCACCATCAACAGGAAATTTCAGCTCAAGCCCCTCAGAGCGACCAATCCAGTTGCGCTGCATGGTTTTAACCTGTTCAGGCCATTCATCCAGCTGATCAAGATCGTTTAGAAGTTGTTCGGCATAGTCAGTAATCTTGATGAACCATTGCGGGATTTCCTTGCGCTCAACAATAGCGCCAGAGCGCCAGCCTCTACCATCTATAACCTGCTCGTTAGCCAATACAGTCTGGTCAACCGGATCCCAGTTAACAGTGGCCATTTTTTTGTAAACAAGTCCTTTTTCATACAGCTGTGTGAAAAACCATTGTTCCCATCGGTAGTAGTCAGGTCTGCAGGTAGCTAGCTCTCTGTCCCAGTCGTAACCAAAGCCTAGAGAATTAAGCTGGTTTTTCATGTATTCGATGTTGTTGTATGTCCAGCCTGCGGGAGCAACCTTGTTTTTCAGCGCAGCATTTTCAGCGGGCAAGCCAAAAGCATCCCAGCCCATTGGCTGCATGACATTCTTTCCCTGCATACGTTGAAAGCGTGCAATCACATCACTGATAGTGTAATTACGCACATGCCCCATATGCAGTTTTCCACTCGGGTAGGGGAACATAGCCAGGCAGTAGAACTTCTCTTTGGAGGGGTCTTCAGTTACGTGAAAGTTTTTATTTTCTTTCCAGTAGGCCTGTGCGTCTTTTTCGATACTGTCGGGGGTATATTGTTCTTGCATGTTGGTAATAAACACTTGTTGAGTAAGAGGGTTGAATCAGGGCTTTTTAATACTATTCAGACTGCCCCGTAACTTTGGGAATATTGCTATCAAAATAAGTACTATGAAGCTGAAAATAACGGCGGGTAGTGTGCCATATTGAGCCACCGGTGTTAATCCCTTATGTGCATAAACCTTGGCCTTTAATACACCTTCTTTAAATGAAGGTAGCTCGGCAATTATCTGCCCCTTATGGTTAATAGCTGCGGTTATGCCATTATTGGTGCCACGAACCATAAATCGACCATTTTCAAGAGCCCGCATTTGTGCCATCTGCAGATGTTGTATAGGGCCAATGGATTCGCCAAACCAGGCATCATTGCTAACAGTTAGTAGTAAGTCGACTGACCCGGCTGATGAGGCAACAAAATTCGGGTAAACCACCTCATAACAGATGTAAGGCATGATGCTCAGGCCTTTGGCAGTAAAGGGTGGTTGATCTTCTGGTCCTGCGCGGAAGTAGGACATAGGTAAATCAAAAAATTCAATAAGGCCGCGAAGCAGACTTTCAAGCGGTATAAATTCACCAAAAGGTACCAGCTTTTGTTTGTGGTAGATGCCATCAGCTTTGCCAATACCTACCATGGTGTTGTGATAAACCCCCCTGGTGCCGTCATACCATCGGCTGGGAATGCCCAGAATAATGGCTGTATCAGTTTGATTGGCGAAATTTTCTATCTCTTCAAGGTATTCGAGAGAGTTGTGATAGGTCTGCGGTATTGATGTTTCTGGCCAAATGATCAGATCCTGGTCGCCTAAAGACTCTGTTGTTTCTTTGTAGTAATTCATGATGGGTTGACGAAAATCCGGATTCCATTTGTCGTCAAGATCAAGATTGGGTTGAATAAGGGCCACTGAGTAGGCTGTGTTGCTTTTACGCTCTGTCCATTCAATGTCTGATAGAAAAACAGGCGCGCCCCAGATTATTAGCAAGGTAATGCAGTGTATATCGGGTTTTCGATGTATCAGGCATTGAGA
>CBDUPD010000518.1:0-2570 GCA_965368985.1 uncultured Spongiibacteraceae bacterium
TTTTTTATAACTCCTGTTTTCCCCGCCTTTCGCTGATATTCCCCTGATCGATAAAAAACAGAAAGAATCATATCTTGAATCTCTCATAACAGTTGGTAAAGTTGGACGCTCAATGTAAGCTGTAGTTTAATGAGAATTTGGTCATGAAAATCAGTCGTGGCCTGTAGAAGGAGAGAACAATGGCAGAGAAGATGCTTAAAGGCATTCTCGCGGATCGCTATCAGGTTGAGAAGATACCTGATGAAGTAGATACCATTGTGATAGGTAGTGGTATGGGTGGCCTCACTTGTGCCGCTGTACTCTCGCGAATGGGCAAGCGTGTGTTGGTACTTGAGCAACACTACGTGGCTGGTGGGGGCTCACACATGTTTCAGCTGAAAGGCGGTCTCATGTTTGATTCTGGCCTGCACTATCTTGTGGCTTATTCAGGGCACCTTCTGTGGATGGCTACCGGCGGCAAAGAGATGCCGGTTCGTTTTGAACAATTGGGCGAACCCGATGGCACCTTCGATCGCCTCGCGCTTGGTAACGAGCCACCTTTTTCTATCAAGAATGGTGAGAGGCATCTGCCCGATCTTTATGAGCAATTCCCTGAGCATCACCACGACATTGACGAATACCTTCGTATCTCCGAGAGTGTTCTTACAAAATTTCCTCTCTTTGTTATGTCGAAGGCACTTCCGGGCTGGTTACAGAAGCTCTGGCATCGTTTCGTATTGGGTAAAACCTGGAAGGAATATGCAGGGCGAACTCTTAAGGATGTGCTTAATGAGATTACCGATGAACCCAAATTAGCCGCGTTGCTGGCTGGTCAGTGGATGGATACGGGATCACCGCCTGATCGGGTAAGCTTTATGATGGGTATGTGTGTAGCCAGGGGGCTTGCGATTGAAGGTGGAGCTTATCCCGCAGGTGGGTCAACAAGTCTTGCCAAAGCCCTTGTGCCGGTTATTGAGAAGGCAGGCGGACGAGTACTTGTGCGTGCCAATGTTAAAGAGGTTCTTGTCGATCAACAGTCTAACAGGACGATCGGGGTCGAGATGGAAGACGGAACCATTATCAAATGTAATCAGGTTGTATCGAGTGCAGGTTATCACAATACCTTCGGAAAACTCGTTGCAGAAGAAGTTACCAAGCGTATGGGAATTCCCAGACGTTTATCGGTAGGTAGTTCAAGTGGCTTCCTCATGGTGAATGTTGGGTTACGGGGCACACCTGAAGAGCTGGGACTAAGCTGTGCCAACCTCTGGTATCACCCAACCCGTGAAGATGGTGATATGTTTAGTGCCGTGGAAGATTTTATGGCCGACTCGAACAACCCTGACCATGACCCGATGATTGGTATTACATTTCCTTCGATTAAAGATCAGGCAGAAGCGGAAAAGCACCCAGGAAAAACCACATGTCAGATTCTCTGTACGGTAGATTATAAATGGTTTGAGAAGTTCGCTGGCATGCAGAGCAGAAAGCGGGGACTGGATTACAAGTTACTTAAGGATGAGTGGGCTGATCGCCTCATTCCCTTGCTGCTACGTTTTTACCCGCAGCTTGAAGGACATATCGAACTTATTGATGTTTCTACGCCGCTCTCAATAGAGCATTATCTTGGTACTAACGAGGGTGGCTCAGTGGGGTTAGATCATACACCGGCACGTTTTACCGATTGGGAGGTAATAAAACACCTTGATTCTCGTACAAAAATTCCAGGACTGTGGCTTACCGGCCAAGATACTGTAACCTGTGGGCAGCCGATCAGCCAGGGAGCGGGTTTGATTACAGCGATGCGAATGTTGGGGTTCTGGAACTCAATGCGTTATCTCGCAAAAACCTTGCCGCCCATTATTAAGCATGTAATCGCCGATATTCGTGCGGCTAAAAAAGATTAATGGGACAGGCCTCCCTTATTCATTAAAATCAAGAATTGATAAATTACAGGATCAAGTATTTTATAATTGATATCAAACATACGTGTTGAAATAGTAAAAATTGGATAATTGTTTAATAAGAGGAAATAACATGAAGTTAATTAAATACACATTTAACAGGCAGGCAGTGATTGCTTTGCTGTTTTGTTTGTTGTCGTTTGAAAGTTTTGCGAAGGATAAGGAAGAAACGGAATATGTAGATCTGCAGCAGCGTATTGTTAAGTTGCATGTAGACTATCAATTAAATGATGATTTCACCCTTGAAACGACTACAGACATTCAGGTAAAGGCGCTTTCTGAAAAAGTGATTCAGTCACTTAAAACACGTCGTTTTTCTTATAGTACCAGTATTGAAAAACTTGATGTGCTAGAGGCTTATACCTTAAAAGCTGATGGTAAGCGGATAGATGTACCTGAGGATAATTATCAGGTGAATGTCAACAAGGGTAATAAAGAAGGAGGGCCGGTTTTTTCTGATCAGTCGAGTATTACTGTTGTTTTTCCGGAGTTTGAAGTTGATGATTCTGCAGTAATAAAAACCAAAGTGACACAAATCGAGCCTATGTTCCCGGGTCAGTTCTCCTCTTCATATTTATTTTGGGACCAGGTTGCTTATGATGATGTGAAGGTTGTGTTTAATTTGCC
>CBDUPD010000519.1:0-2561 GCA_965368985.1 uncultured Spongiibacteraceae bacterium
TGGAAACATGCTACCTGCTTCTTTACGGTGAGCTACCCACAAAAGACCAAAAAGAAACTTTTGTTGAAACGATTCGTTACCACACAATGGTACATGACCAAATCAACCTGCTCTTTAAAGGTTTCCGCCGTGACGCTCACCCGATGGCCATTATGTGCGGTGTTGTTGGTGCACTTTCTGCCTTTTATCATGATTCTCTTGATATTACGAATGAAAAGCATCGAGAGATTGCGGCATACCGCCTGATTGCCAAAATGCCAACATTGGCAGCCATGAGCTATAAATATTCTATCGGTCAACCTTTTATCTACCCGGATAACAATCTGGATTATGCTGCCAACTTCTTACACATGATGTTTGGTACTCCTTGCGCACCATCAAATGTAAGTCCGGTTCTTGCAAAAGCCATGGATCGTATTTTTCTTTTACATGCTGATCACGAACAGAATGCCTCTACTTCAACTGTTCGACTTGCAGGTTCTACTGGCGCCAACCCGTTTGCATGTATTGCTTCAGGTATTGCAGCCCTATGGGGGCCATCACATGGCGGCGCAAACGAAGCTGTACTTGATATGCTTGAAGAAATTGGTGACGAATCTCGCATCGAAGAGTTTATTGCCAAAGCAAAAGACAAGAGCGACCCGTTCCTGTTGATGGGGTTTGGTCATCGTGTTTATAAAAACTTTGACCCACGCGCCAAAGTAATGAAAGAAGCAGCCGATGAAGTCTTAGCTGAACTTGGCCTTGAAGACGATCCTCTTCTGAAAATTGCCAAGCGGCTTGAACAGATTGCACTTGAAGATGAATACTTCATTGAGAAGAAGCTCTATCCGAATGTAGATTTTTATTCAGGTATCATTCTTAAAGCTATCGGCATTCCACCGTCAATGTTTACTGTTATTTTTGCTGTTGGCCGTACCATTGGCTGGACTGCTCATTGGCATGAAATGATCAGTGGCGAATATCGTATAGGTCGCCCTCGTCAGTTATACACTGGCCACGCAAAACGTAATTTTGTTGAAATAGACAAACGTTGATACCAACTGGCAGAACAAACTGCCATATATTGATAATATCGTAGCCAAAAAAAACCGCATCTGACTGCGGTTTTTTTATGGCTTTAAGAAAAGTATTGCATCAGGTCTAGACTTCAATCATTTCAAAATCAAATTTGCTGATATTACAGTCTGGACACTCCCAATCTTCAGGAACATCTTCCCATTTTGTTCCTGGCTCAAGACCATCATCAGGGCAACCTTCGGCCTCATCATAAATAAAGCCACAGATTACACATTCCCATTTCTTAAAGTCACTCATTTACAATCTCCAAACAGATATTTCAAAATGTTGATATATATCAATTATACCTGTGTAGAAATTAACAAGCCAAGACCAATACTCACCATTCGGTTAAATTTGAGACAGCTTTTTCCAGCGATGCTTCAGCCGCAATACAATTAGATGCAGCAGATGTCTTGCAAACAGCACACTCTTTTAAATAAGCATAAGCTTTTGCGAGCTGCTTATGATCCAACTCCACCCTACTCACTCTGTTTTTTAATTTAAGAACCTTTTTCTCATAGACTTTAATGTCTCTATTACACTGCTTTATAGATTCAAGATCTGCACCTAACCAATTAAGAATGCCTTTTCCTTCTGAAGCCAGCACACGCATCTCTTTCCAGAGATTATGAGCATCACTATCACCCATGACATTTTTTTCATTACAAGCAGTCTGTTGAAATATCAGTTTTCCCTTGTCATCCTTGCATTTATATATAGTCGCAGAAACCGCTAAATTGGTATAACTTGCGATAAATATCATCACAACTGCCGGTATCAATCTCATAATGCAAACTCTCTATTCAAAACCTGTCTATTAACAATAGCTTGAATACATCAAACATCCAAGCTTTTAATAAACATCAAGACTCTTGCTTACCACCTCATAAACATCTTTAGACAACTCATGCTGCATAACAAACTCTAAAGAACGCTTCATTAATTGAGCTCTTACCGGCTCTATTTTCCGCCAACGTGTTAATGGCGTCAGCAACCGCGCTGCAATTTGTGGATTCAGTGTATCCATATAGACAACTTGATCTGCTAAAAATTGATAACCATCACCTGATTTTTTATGAAACTGTGATGGATTCTGCATACAAAAGCCGGCCAGAAGTGATCGAACTTTATTGGGATTAGTGTAATCAAACGCCTCATGCTCAAGTAAACCTTTCACTCTGGATAGCGTGTCGTCATGATCACTGGAAGCCTGTACCTGAAGCCACATATTTACAACAAGGTTTTCTTGCTGCCATTGCTGGTAAAATAAATCCAAAGCCTCAGCCGCCTGCTTAACAGCGCTCCCTGAATTTAACAAACATTTTAACGCTGCCAGTTGATCAGTCATATTTGATGCTGACTTATACTGAGCAAAACACCGATCATTGATGTCATTGTCATCAAGTAACATTACATAAGATAATGCTACATTTCTCAAGCTTCGAGAAGCGCAAGCCTTTGCAGACCTACCATCAATTTGTGTCGACAGACTTTCATAG
>CBDUPD010000520.1:0-2559 GCA_965368985.1 uncultured Spongiibacteraceae bacterium
GTCTTATCCATTGGCTCGTCTTACTAGTGAAATTATTGGCGTCAAAAAAGAGGCAAGATTATACATAATAAAAGGCGTCATACCCATGGTTTGACGGCAAATAAATTATGTCTCAAGCTCTTGCAGGAGCCCACCCCCGCATGATGATCAGCGCATATCGTGTCGATGAAGAGGGTAGTTCTTGTTTGAATAATTTTTATAGCTATTACGTGTGGCCTCGAGAATGCCTGGTTCTTGTACCACGATTTCAGCAATTCGATTAAATCGAGAGAAAAAGGGAGGTATATCCAGGCCGAGATTAAGTAATACATCGTGATGCTCGCCCGGATTATCACCATAGCCAATTTCAATGCGGCAATCTGCACCGGCACTATTGATAATCTTGTGAGGGGTAAAGCTTTGTTTCTGGAAAGACCAGAGTAGCTTGTCTATTTCATTGGCACTTTGCTCATCAGAACAGTGTACATAAACCGAGTGCCCAAGCTTGCTGGTTTTCTGAATAAGCCGACAAGCAAAAGCCTGCCGTGCAGCAAGCTCTTCATCAGGCAAAATATAGAAATCGACACGTGTCATATAATTAACTACGATCAATCAGGTATTGTGTAAGCAGGGCAACGGGACGACCTGTACCGCCTTTCTTGGCACCGGTATTCCAGGCCGTACCAGCAATATCAAGGTGTGCCCAGTCATATTTTTTGGTAAAGCGTGACAAGAAGCAGGCAGCTGTCACACTTCCACCTTCAGGCCCACCAATATTGCCCATGTCTGCAAAGCCACTGTTTAGTTGCTTGTTATACTCTTCCCATAAAGGCATGGGCCATGCACGGTCATAAGTATAATCACCGGCTTCTACAAGTTGTTGTGCCAGCTCTGATTTATTGCTGTACAGAGCTGAAGCATGTGATCCCAGTGCAACAACACAGGCACCTGTGAGTGTGGCAATATCAATAACAGCCTTAGGCTTAAATCGTTCTACATAGGTGAGGGCATCGCATAACACCAGGCGACCTTCAGCATCGGTATTCAGTATTTCAATGGTTTGACCAGACATGCTGGTGATAACGTCGCCCGGTTTAGTGGCTCTGCCACTGGGTAAGTTCTCGACTGCACCGACAACACAAGTTAGATTGATCTTAAGTGCTAACTCTGCAACTGCATGCATAGTGCCAAATACACTTGCTGCACCACACATGTCATATTTCATTTCATCCATTCGAGCGCCTGGCTTTAATGATATGCCACCGCTATCAAACGTCACACCTTTACCAACCAGTACATAAGGTTTGTCTGTGGCTTTACCGCCCTTGTATTCCATTATGATAAATTTTGCCGGTTCATCGGTACCTGCAGTAACCGATAACATAGCATTCATACCAAGCTTTTTAAGTTGAGGCTCATTGAGAATTTTTGCTGATAGCTTATCGAAACTTTTTGCCATATCCGTTGCCTGCTTGGCAAGGTGAGAAGGCGTACAGAAGTTGGCAGGTAGATTTCCCAGTTGTTTAGCTATGTTCATGCCATTAGCGATCGATTTACCTTGTGCCGCAGCTTTTTTGTTGTCGGCATTGGCTTTCTCTGAATAGAAGGTTACTTTTGTCAGCTTCGTTTTAGCATTTTTTTTGCTAAGTGTTGTATCGTATTTATAGCTTTCACCTTCAAATAAAGCTGCTGCCTGCTGAATTAATGCAGCAGAATCAACATCGTCAACAATGAAAGAGTCGAGTAATAAATGCGCTGTTTTAGATGAAGACTTGCACAGTTCTTTTTGTATTGCTGTTATTACCAGGCGAAAAGAAGCAATATCCAGTTTCTTTCCACAGCCTGCCAAAAGAATTCTGGGAAAGTTACCGTTAACCGTGTTATGTACTAAAGTGATGGCACCAGTTGATTTGTGTATATCGCCTGATTTGTTTAAATGGGTAATCAGACCATTCGATAACTTGTCGAGTGCTTTTAATTCAACACTTAAGGTTCTATTTTCGAAAACAGGGATAATCAAACAATCTGTTTTTGTTTTTTGCCATGAACTCGTTTGTTTGATGATAAAATCCATAATAGCTCCCAAAAGAAAAGATAATCGGTGATAATAAGCAAGGTATAAACCCGAGAACAGAATACTAGCCTAATGTTCCATCTAACAGAAGCCGAAAAGCAAAAGCTCTTTAATAATTGACAGGAATAAGTCGGAAAATAATCAGTGCGTATATACCGTTATCTATTTAAAGAGGTAAGTAGCAGCTTTGTTGGTGTGGCTATAGTCCTGTTTCTGATTTTTGTTACTGGTCGTTTCGTTAAGTATTTGGCAGAAGCTGCAGCAGGTAGTTTTTCAAGTGAAGTTCTGTTTTCTATTATGTTTTTCCGGCTTCCGGGATTTATGGAGCTGATTTTTCCTCTTGCTCTTTTTCTTGGCATTATGCTGTCTTTCGGCCGTTTGTATGTTGAAAGTGAGATGGTGGTATTGCAGGCATGTGGCATCAGTAAAACCCGATTATTATGTTATACACAGGGCCCAGCGATCTGTGTCATGTTACTTGTGGCTGTCTTTACAACATACCAGAC
>CBDUPD010000521.1:0-2555 GCA_965368985.1 uncultured Spongiibacteraceae bacterium
GACCAGGATAAACAGCCAACTCAGTACGTTTAGCATGCGAGATAACCCATGCCGCAGGGCTTGAGGAACGTTCAGCTCCTTTCTTATTGGTCATCACCATCGCAGCTGCACCATCAGAAGACGGACAAGCCTCGAAGAATGTGATCGGATCCCAAATCATAAAACTTTCTGCTACTGCCTGCTCAGTAATATCAGGCATGTGCAGATGAGCCAACGGGTTTTTACAGGCATTTAAACGGTCTTTTACCGCTACCAGATGACCAATATTAGCAGGAGCGCCACTTCTGGAGATATACTCACGAATCCAGGGAGCAAAAGAACCACCGGCACCTTGCCCACCACTCTTGCCACCACTCAATGCCCACATAAAGTCACCGTCACTTTGCTTTTCATAAGCCACGGTTAAAACGGTATTATAAACACCACTTTCTATCATGGTTGCCGCACTTATAGCAGTAGATGCACCCACCGAGCCAGCTGTATGCACACGGTGAATAGGCTTGCCTACTGCACCCAATGCATCACAAAGTGAAAGCTCAGGCATCATAACACCCTCAAGTGCATCAGGTGCCTTACCCAGAATAATGGCGTCGATATCATCAAATGTAAGACCTGCATCATCAAGCGCCTTGATAGCCGCTTCACGTACCAGGCCATCCATTGTCACTTCAAGACAACGGTCATATTTGGTTTGTCCAAGTCCGATTATTGCGCAACGTTCAGCCATTATGCGTCTCCTTCTAAAATACACAGCAGATTTTGCTGTAATGCAGGACCACTGGAAGCATGTGCCAAGCCACGTTTTGCTTCGCCATTACGAATATTTCTGGCTAACTCAACAACACGTGTTAGACCAGTCGCCATAACCGGGTGACCACACAGTGGACCACCTGATGGATTTACTCTGGTATTTTCACCAAGTCCAAGAGCTTCACGTAAGATGATTTCTTCATGACTGTAATTAACACAAAGCTCTGCAATATCGATAGTTGCAGGGTCAAGTTTCAAAGCCTCAGCTGCCAATCGTGTAGAAGGCGACTCCGACAGATCACGCATGCCCAGATTATGCGAATCAATACGATGCTCCATACCCCTAATCCAGATTGGATTTTCACAAAGCTCGCGCGCCCTGTCTCCACGAGCAATCAACACTGCTGACGCGCCATCTGAAATTGGGGGCAAGTCATGCTTACGTAGAGGGGATGCGTAATAAGGTTCTTTTAACAAGTCATCTACTGATACATCCTTTGCAACCTGCGCATTAGGATTTTCCAACGCATTACGACGACTGCGAGAAACCACTTCGGCAAAATCCTGCTCTGTCGCTTTTCCTGATTCTAACAGAGCACGCGCCTGAAGCCCTGCAACCGAAATAGGGTCAAGACCAAGCGGTGTTGCAACATATGGGTCAGCCTGCAGAGGAAATATCTCACGCGGCTTACCTGGCGATGATTTACCCGACCCTACAACCAGCGCAACATCAATATCACCACACTGCAGACGCACAAAGGCTTCCCATAACGCCCATGCACCATCCATCTCTACATGCGACTCATATACTGGTGGATAGGCCCCATAGCCATCTACGTTAGCGATAAAAGAGAAAGGTGAACCTGACAAGTAGTCACTACTACCTGCAATGGTAAAATCAATATCTTTATAACGATCTATTTTAGTTTCTTTGAGAATTTCCTGCACACAACTCAGAATCATTGAAGGTTCAGACTCTTCATAGTTTCTGTATGAAGGAGTTTGCGCAAAAGCAACAATTGCAATATCTTCAGCCATTTTTCAACTCCTTAAATATAATCAGGGAAATCTTCAGGTGCAACATCGGGCTCACCTGTGGGCTCCCAACGCTCTATAACATCACCTGTAGTACAGAACGCCCAGCTGTTACATACATCATCAACATTACGCTCTTCTTTCGGTTTAAAAATACAACGCAGACGCATACCCACTCGAAACTCATCAGCAGGTATACCGTGAATTTCCTGTTGCGCCAACGGTTGATCAGCACCATCAAGGAATATTACTGCACTCACATAGGGGTCAGTTTTAGTTTGGCCTTGATACTGTAACGGGTTAATTACCGTATACGATACCGCTGTACCCGTAGGAGGCAGATCAACATAATGCTCAGGACCTAACATAATACTTGAGAGGTTGTCATAGCCCTTACTTGGAATACTAACTTTTCCGGTCACCGGACTCTTTTGACCAACAAACTTACCGTCAAGTAGACCTTGGGCAAAGCTTGCACGGGTTGGATATAAACTCTCTTCATAAACCAGTGATAACAAACTGGTAAACCTGGTGACATCTTCTTCTCCGGCTTCTATATTCTGGTCAACCGCATCTGCTTCAGGCACAAAGTATATATCTGTGATTGCACCTAGTCGCTCATCATGAAACTGTGCCATCACACGCAGGCCAGTAGACAAGGCTTCAGGGGCTGATGCCTTGATGGCATGCGTCATCGTAGTATCTGCGTCATCGAGTTTGATCTGGGCAAAAGCAAACGGCTCCTGAAATGGATGTTTGCTTGAAGGGTC
>CBDUPD010000522.1:0-2554 GCA_965368985.1 uncultured Spongiibacteraceae bacterium
CCGTCAAACCGTTCGGTAATACTGAAATCACAGTGATGGCGCTTTCTTCCATGATGTTCAGTGCTTCTACAGCTAGCAATTCCTGGCTAATGGTTTTGCATTGTGAGGTCATGATTTGAGTGATGGGTGTGGTTTTCATGTCATGGCCCATATCGAGACAGCGGCGTAAATCACCATCAGTAAAAATACCTTGAAGTACGCCATCAGGATTCAGGATGGTTGTCATGCCAAGGCCTTTTGCGCTCATCTCAAAAAGGGCATCTTTTGTCAGTGCATCATCATCAACGCAGGGTATTTCAGATCCCTTACTCATGATGTCAGATACTTTCAGTAATAGTTTTCTGCCCAGCGCGCCACCAGGATGAGAAAATGCAAAGTCTTCAGCTGTAAAACCCCTGGCTTCGAGTAACGAGACAGATAAGGCGTCACCCATAACGAGACAAACAGTAGTGCTTGATGTGGGGGCCAGGTCATGAGGGCAGGCTTCACGCTGTACGCTTACATCAAGGTGAACTTCAGATGCTGTTGCGAGTGCTGAATCAGGCTGCCCTGTCATGCTGATCAGTTTCGCACCCATACGTTTTATTAGTGGTACAATAGTAAGTATTTCGCTGGTCGTACCTGAATTGGATAGCGCTAATACCACATCGTTAGATGTGATCATCCCCAGGTCGCCATGGCTGGCTTCGCCAGGATGTACAAAAAAAGCCGGGCTGCCAGTGCTGGCAAGAGTTGCTGCAATTTTATTGGCGATATGGCCCGATTTACCCATGCCTGTAACGACGATGCGGCCGGGACAGTTAAGCATCAGTTCGCAAGCTTCAGAAAAATTGCCATCAATACGATCTTTTAAAGCTTTGACAGCATCAATTTCAATATCGATGGTACGTTTTGCTGATTCAGTAAATGTTGGAGGCATATAGTAAATTCAAATTTGGTTATAAAGTACGACAAAGTATAAGCCGTATGATAATAAAAGCAGGCCACCAGAAAAACGGCTAAATGATTTTTTCCTAAGAACAGCTAACCCCATCATTATAACCCAAAGTGAGCTAATCAATACCATTGCAACGTAATCCCGGCTAAATACTTCGGCATCCAGTGCTGGAGCCCCCACCAACCCTGGCATTGCCATAACTACAACAAGATTAAAGATATTTGAGCCGATAATGTTTCCAAAGGCTATCTCATGGTGTCCTCTCAGGGCGCTGGCCACAGAGGCGGCAAGTTCCGGCAAGCTTGTTCCAATGGCTACAACGGTTAGGCCAATAATAAGCTCCGAGACTCCGAGGGCTGATGCGACTGATTTTGCCCCCCATACCAGTACATTGGCACTGATGAGCAAAATCGCAAGACCAAAAACAAGGTTTAGCCATGCTTTTGAGGTGCTTAGACCAATAAAATGCTCCACTTCATCTTCTTCCTGATCGGCCAGGCTGTCATGGGTTTTTTCGCTGTTTTTTTGGTGATTTAGCAGATAGAAGATAAAACAAGCCAGACAGGCAAGTAGAATCAAGCTGTCGATGAGGCTGATTCTCAGGTCATATAAAGTATAGCCTGCAATAATCGTAACTCCCATGAGTATGGGCAGTTCAGACTTTATCAGAGAGCTTTTTACAGGGATAGCGGCCATTAATGCTGTAACGCCCAAAACAAGCCCAACATTGGCAATATTGGAGCCAAGGGCATTGCCCACGGCAAGATTGGCTGAATCTTCGAGTGCAGCAAACAGTGATACCAGAATTTCAGGTGCTGATGTGCCAAAGGCTACTATAGTCAGACCTATTAACAGCTTGGACATTCCTAGCTGGTTGGCAATTGATGCAGCGCCGGCTATAAACCGGTCAGCACTCCATATCAGGGCTACGAAACCGAGAATAATGGCTAAAATAGGTTGGAGCATAATAAGTCTTAGGTTGTAAAAAGCGGCATTATACGTTGCTGAATGATTAAACACTATGACTGAAAGTCAGCTGTAAGCTGAGTGTAATAAAAAGGGAAAAACAGGTGTTTGGCGTTTTAAAAAAGTGAGCCAAGTCAATTTTTTATGGCTTGGTCAAAAAAAACCACAAAATAATGAAATTTTGCTGCTTTTTACTGGTCATACCAAATTAAGCCGCTATGATAATGGGTCGATATTGGAGATGTAGCGAAGAGCTTGTTTTTTAATCAGGACTGGGCGGATTTTGCAAAAATAATCTGAACGGAAGCTACTAGAATAAGTAAAATGAGAGGCTGTATATGAATTTGAAAATGGTTGTAGCCAGTTCCATGCTTAGCTGCTTGTTAGCAAGCGCAGTGGTTCATGCAAAAGTAACCCCCGAAGAAGCAGCAAAATTGGGTGGTGAAGAATTAACCCCAATGGGCGCTGAGAAAAAAGGCAACGCAGATGGCAGTATTCCTGCCTGGACCGGAACAATGCTTGGGTTGCCTGCAGGCTTGACATACGATGGCCCGGGATCAGTTGTTCCAGACCCTTACGCTGGTGAAAAACCTTTATTCACTATTAGTGCAGCAAATATGAGTGAATATTCCGCCAGGCTGAGTGAGGGTC
>CBDUPD010000523.1:0-2551 GCA_965368985.1 uncultured Spongiibacteraceae bacterium
CGGGTGAAGATGTACCACCAGCACCACCGTTAACAACATTGCCATATATTGTCGTTGTTATTGATGAATTTGCCGACATGATGATGGTTGTAGGTAAAAAAGTAGAAGAGCTTATAGCCCGTATTGCCCAGAAAGCCCGTGCCGCAGGCATACACTTGATATTAGCGACACAACGTCCATCTGTTGATGTTATTACCGGCTTGATAAAAGCCAATGTTCCCACGCGAATAGCTTTTCAGGTATCGTCAAAAATTGATTCTCGTACCATTCTTGATCAGGGTGGGGCTGAACAGTTATTGGGGCATGGTGATATGTTGTATATGCCCCCGGGTTCAAGTTTACTTGAGCGTGTTCATGGTGCGTTCGTTGATGATGATGAAGTACATCGTGTGGTGGCCTCATGGAAGAAACGAGGGCAACCCAATTATATTGAAGGTCTTATTGAGACGGGTGGCGCTGAATCAATTCCAGGTATACCTGGAGAGGCGAGTGAAGAAGACCCGGAGTCTGACCCTCTTTATGATGAGGCTGTGGCGATTGTTACTGAATCTCGCAAGGCATCGATTTCTTCTGTACAGAGAAAATTACGTATAGGTTATAACCGGGCAGCTCGTATGATTGAAACAATGGAAGCTGCCGGCGTTGTCAGTGAAATGAGTAGCAGTGGCCAACGTGAGGTTCTGGCTCCACCACCTGTCAGTCGTTAGGTAATTATTTTCTATTTATGTTTTTGATCCTTTTATTTCAGGCTATCTATGTTTAAACCGTTCTTAACTCAATTTTTCACTACGTTCTTTTTATTGTTTATCGTTTCTTTGGCAGTTGCTGAAGAAACTGCCCATCAAACAAAAGAGTTTAAAGAGTTAACATCTTTATTAACGTCATTTGAGCGCTATCAGGCAGAATTTGATCAAAAATCCTATGATAAAGACAAGACGGAAATTCAGGCTCTTACCGGAACAATAATGCTACAAAAGCCGGATCATTTTTATTGGAAAAGTGATGAGCCATATGCACAATTACTTGTCAGTGATGGTAAAAATATCTGGCATTATGATGCTGACCTTGAACAGGTTGTTGTGCAGGAATACGCCGGACAGGTTAGTCAGGCTCCTATTCTTGTTGTTCTTGAAGATCCATCTATATTGGCAAAAACATATAATATTGAAAATACTGGAACAAACAATGAAGTTCGCAGTTTTTGGCTATCTGCATTAGATGAAAACGCAACGTTAAAAGACATCAAGCTACTATTTGCCGATGGCAAACTAACAGGTTTAAATTTCACTGATAGTTTACAGCAGAATACAGTCATTGTTTTTAATGATGTACAACTCAATAAACATATAGAACCCTCAATGTTTGAATTTATCATACCCCCCGGTGTTGATGTGCTTCATGACTAACTCATCACTCTTTGATAAGGAAGAGTCTCAGAATAGAGTTAACTTTCTTCCCCTTGCTGCACGCATGCGCCCCAGAACTCTTGATGACTATGTTGGTCAGCAGCATATGCTGGGTGAGGGAAGTGCACTACGGGAAGCGATACTCGCAGGTCAGCTACATTCAATGATCTTGTGGGGGCCACCGGGCGTTGGTAAAACAACACTTGCCAAAGTAGTTGCAGCCCATTGTGATGCCCAATTTCTGGAAATTTCTGCTGTTCTGGCTGGCGTGAAAGAGATAAGGGCTGCAGTAGAGCAGGCCCAACAGTTTCGGCACCAATATAATAAACCCACAATTTTATTTGTTGATGAGGTTCATCGCTTTAATAAATCACAACAAGATGCTTTTTTACCGCATATTGAAAATGGCGCTATTGTTTTTATTGGTGCCACGACTGAAAATCCGTCTTTCGAGCTTAATTCTGCACTATTGTCGAGAGCAAGAGTTTATGTATTAAAATCGCTCGACCAGTCAGCGTTGAATGCCCTGTTTGATCGTTCAGTCAGTAAAGATGCAAAATTAAGCCAGTTAACCATTGTTGTTGATGATGACCAAAAAGCTGCGCTAATTGCAGCTGCTGATGGCGATGCCAGACGTCTACTGAATTTACTGGAACTGGCTATCGACCTTGCCGCTGAAGAAAACGGTAAAAAGCTGATTACCCAATCTGTACTAAAAGAAGTATTAGCCCAATCGTTTCGTCAGTTTGATAAAGGTGGTGAGCAATTTTACGATCAAATTTCAGCCTTGCATAAATCAATTAGAGGCAGTGACCCTGATGCGGCTCTATATTGGTTGTGTCGCATGCTGGATGGAGGCTGTGACCCTTTGTACCTTGCCAGACGTATTGTGCGTACCGCCAGTGAAGATATTGGTAATGCGGACCCGAGAGCATTAACTATCGCGATGAGTGCATGGGATGTTCAGGAGCGTCTTGGCAGCCCTGAAGGAGAGCTGGCACTAGCCCAATGCGTGGTATACCTGGCATCGGCAGCCAAGAGTAATGCCGTTTATAAATCGTTTAATGATGTTCGAAAAACTATTCAGGAGTCTGGAACCTTACCTGTACCCATGCATCTTCGGAATGCCCCGACCCAATTAATGA
>CBDUPD010000524.1:0-2550 GCA_965368985.1 uncultured Spongiibacteraceae bacterium
ATAACCAGGGGCGTAATGGGCAAAAAAATGGCAAAGGGTTTTATAGATACGAAAACGATAAAAAAGGTAAGCCTAAAAAAATTGTTGATGAGAGCGTTTATGATCTTATCAAGCCATCTGTAACCGGTAGCCAGACATTTACTGATGAAGAGATTATTGAGCGTATGATGATACCCATGTGTCTAGAGGTGGTTCGTTGTCTGGATGATAAAATAGTGACTAACCCTATCGATGCTGAAATGGGATTATTGATGGGTGTTGGTTTTCCGGTATTCAGAGGCGGGGCATTACGTTATATGGAATCTATTGGTTTAAGTGAATTTATTGAACTCATTGAGAAACACCAGCATTTGGGTGAGTTATATCGAGAGCCTTTATCATTGATTGCCATGGCTCAAAAAGGTCGCAGCTATTTTGACAAGCCGGAGGTTGCATCATGAGTCTTCATGCAAAAGATATTGTTATAATCGACTGTGTTAGAACACCTATGGCGCGTTCCAAAGAAGGTGTGTTTAGAAATGTCAGGGCAGAAACTCTTTCGGCACACTTGATTGATGCCTTGTTAGATAGAAATTCAGCAATGGATCCCGCAGTTGTTGAAGATGTATTGTGGGGATGTGTTAACCAGACTGCAGAGCAGGGACATAATATTGCTCGAAATATGTCAGTGATGACCCGGCTTCCGCATACAGTGGCCGCACAAACTATTAATCGACTTTGTGGATCATCAATGTCGGCCTTGCATTCTGCAGCTCAGGCAATATCTACGGGTTATGCAGATGTCTGTATTGCTGGTGGTGTTGAGCATATGGGACATATTCCAATGCTTAAAGGTGCAGATTTTAACCCCGGGGCTTCAAAGCATGTAGCAAAAGCTTCTGCCATGATGGGAATTACTGCTGAAGGTTTGGCTATGATGCATGGAATAAACCGCCTTCAACAAGATGAATTTGCTGTTCGTTCTCATCAAAAAGCGCATGAAGCGCAATCGGCAGGACGGTTTGTGGCAGAAATTGTGCCTGTTGAGGGGCATGATGAGCAAGGATTCAAGACGTTGGTAGAGCAAGATACTACAATAAGGCCCGATACCAGTGTTGAGCTGCTTGGTCAGCTAAAGCCGGCGTTTGATCCAAAACATGGGACAGTAACAGCTGGAAATTCGTCACAAATTACCGATGGTGCATCTGCTGTCTTGGTAATGTCTGCCCATAAAGCTGAGCAATTAGGTTTGAAGCCCAGGGCCAGAATCTGCTCAATGGCGGTGGTGGGTGTTGACCCATCAGTCATGGGGTACGGCCCGGTACCAGCTTCGAAAAAAGCCCTGACTCGTGCAGGCCTGGGGATGGAAGATATTGATATTGTTGAATTAAATGAAGCTTTCTCAGCGCAGTCTCTACCTGTTTTAAAAGACCTTGAGCTTCTGGAGTTTATGGATGAAAAAGTGAACCTTCATGGTGGGGCGATAGCTTTAGGGCATCCATTAGGGTGTTCAGGTACGCGACTGATTACCACATTAACCAATCTTCTGGAGCAGAATGATAAACAGTTTGGTTTAGCGACAATGTGTATTGGTATGGGGCAGGGGATTAGTACAATAATTGAACGTGTTTAAAAATTCTTGAGTTATTCATTGGTAAAGGCTTGCAAGCGTATATCTGTTGTGGAAAAATACGCGCCTCGATTGGGGAGCAGCTCAATCTTAAAGAGCGAGAGTGGCGGAATTGGTAGACGCGCTGGATTTAGGTTCCAGTGTCGAAAGGCGTGAGAGTTCGAGTCTCTCTTCTCGCACCATCTTTATTATCCCAAATGACCTGCCTGCAATCGAAAACTATTAAATAATTGTATAGAGGTTTTTTGATGCAAGTTTCTATTGAAACAACATCAGGTCTGGAACGTCGTCTGACCATAGCTATCCCGGCTGATCAAATTAAAAGTGAAATTGATAAGCGTATCCAAAAAGTTGCGCCTCAAGTGAAACTTGATGGTTTTCGTCCAGGAAAAGTACCTGTAAAGGTTGTTCGTCAACGTTTTGGTGACGGTATTCGCCAGGAAGTTCTTGGTGAGATGATGTCATCTTCATTTCAAAATGCCATTGTACAAGAGAATTTAAAACCGGCTGGCCAGCCAACTGTAGAGCCTAAGCAGGTAGAGAAAGATAAGGATTTTTCTTTTACTGCCACATTTGAAGTTTACCCTGAATTTACATTAACTGATCTTGGTGGTGTCGAAATATTGCGTCCCAAGACAGAAGTCAATGATTCAGATGTCGATGACATGATTGAGATACTTCGTAAGCAGAAAGCGCTTTTTGAAGAAACTGAAGGCGCAGTTGCTGAAGACGGGGATCAGCTTAATATCAACTTCGAAGGCTTTAAAGATGGTGAAGCTTTTGAAGGTGGTAGTGCAGAAAGAACTGATCTTGTTCTTGGTTCCAAATCCATGATTCCAGGGTTTGAAGATGGACTTATTGGCGCAAAAGCCGGTGATGAAAAAGAATTAAATTTGACCTTCCCTGAAGATTATCATGCTGAAGACCTTAAAGGTGCAGAG
>CBDUPD010000525.1:0-2544 GCA_965368985.1 uncultured Spongiibacteraceae bacterium
GAATAAACTAACTGTTTCGAAAATATCTACTTATATGAGTATAGCAGTGTGAAAGTATTTTGAAGGGAGTGCTTGAGCATGCCGGTAATATAGTAACGAGCATGCCTGCATTGTTGAGAAAGTTTTAATGCTGTTTTGGAATAAAGCCGTCTTCAATCATCAATGTTTTGGCTTTTTCAATATCCTGGTCTTCTGCGGGAATAGACAGATAATAAGGTAGCTCAACAGGCTCTGCTGCCATGCGTAGGGCTTGAATATCAATCAAGTGTTGAAACATCTGCTCAACCTGCTCATCGAAATTTTCAGGAGGGCCGGCAGGGTATTGTTGGCTGATAAATGCAATAAAATCGCCCATGGTATGCTGCCCGTCGGCCAGATTGATAATAGTACCCAGCCACTCGTCTAGCGGATATAAACGATTGCTGTCGTGAACATTAACCAGGCCTACATCACCTTCGTGGTGAGTATATACGGCAATACGATAGAAATAATGGCTCTTATCCAATGTGAAATACCTTTTTGAATGAATGTTAACAGTGCAGGTATTTTATCAGCATGTACACTTTTAGGACAGGTGCTTTATAAACTCAGGTTATATGACCAACCGAATTCTTTATAACTAAAAATTCTTATAACATAACAACATAGTCTTAAAACCGGCTCTTTCTTGAAGATAATGAGAAAAAATCGGCTGAAATGGTATTAAAGGCTGGCATAGATTATGCTAATCCAGACCTCTGTGGATAAAAATCCCTTTGTCCAGTCTTGCCATTTGTCAGATAGGCCATTGGCCTGAATCTTCTCAAGCGTCATGCCTTTATCTTTCATGGCTTGCACTTCAGCCGTAGTGCCAATCAGCATGTCATGAAAGTTTTGCAAGTCTGCTTTGGTTGAGAGAGGACCATGGCCAGGTATGATCTTTACGTCATCTTTAAGGTCTTTCAATACCCTGCGAATATTTCTTGCCATCTGAATAACATTACCGCCAGAGTCCACATCAACAAAAGGGAAAAATCCTGAAAAGAAGTGGTCACCCATATGAATTACGTTAGAGTTATTAAAGAAAATTATGGAATCTCCATCGGTATGGCCGTTGGGGAAATGCATTATCTTGATTTCTTCATTATTGATGTGCAGTGTTAATGAATTCTTGTAGGTTATCGAAGGCAAAGCTTCTTCGGGGTAGGGCTCGGACACCATTTTAAACAGTTTAACTTCTTGTGTTGTTAATAGCCGAGCCCTGACATTGTCATGCGCAACAATGGTGGCGTGGTTTCCCAGTGCCAGATTTCCTTGTGTATGATCACCATGCCAGTGGGTATTAATGATGTAATTTAATTTATTGATACCACCATATTTTTTTATCTGCTCTTTTAAGGAATCGGACATGACTTTGTAGTCATCATCAATCATTAATAAACCTTGTTCTCCTGTTAGTAGGGCTATGTTGCCACCCTTGCCTTGAAGCATAATAATATTGTCAGTCAGGTTTTGCGATTTGAAGACAGCTGTATCTCCATGATGTTTCTCGGCAAAACCATTGAGCGATAATACACTGATAAAAATCAGTACAGCTTTTTTGAATGAAAAAATGTTCGACATGACTATTCCCTTATAATTGTGCGGTCGTTAAGCGATGTGAATTTATCAAGTGTATTAGAGTTTCGTTGCAGAAAGTTAGAAAGGCAAGAATAAATTTTTGAAGAAGTATGTGAAGTGAAAAATTATAGATAATATATAATTAGCCAGGTTTATGGGTGGACATTAAAATCACCATCGGCCGTTACATATATTCACGAAGCTATTCGCTAGAGATTTCTATACCGGGCTTAGTTTAAGTTCCCGTCATCCCGATTAAGCTGAGTAGCCACTCACAAGTGAATTCTGCGGATTGTAAAATATACTAATCAGGTGACAACTTTAACTCCCTGCTTGCTTTCTCCATTTGTCCTCAAAAGGTAAAGAGGTTGAAGATAATTCACTTTGTAATGGTAAAATCGTCAGTCAGACGCTAACATAATAGTCAATTAGACGAACTTTTGGTAGGCAATTAGACGGAATGAGACAAATACTACACCCACGCTACATTCAGCCACGGTTACAGGAAGCTTTAAGTGATACGCCTGTTGTATGCCTGTTGGGTCCAAGGCAAGTAGGTCAGACAACCTTGGTGCAGCAGCAGCCTGAGAGAAATTATATAAATTTTGATGATCAGTCACTGCAGCAAGCAGCCAAACAAGATCCCGTAGGTTTTGTTCAGTCGCTGCAAGGTAAGGTTACTTTAGATGAAATTCAAAGAGTTCCTGAACTGATTCCAGCGATAAAGGTTGCAGTTGATCAAAACCGAACGTCAGGCCGGTTTCTTCTTACTGGGTCAGCCAATCTGCTATTGCTTCCTGGTGTGCAAGAGTCTTTGGCTGGTCGAATGGAAGTCATAGAGCTTAACCCTTTATCAGAGCAGGAGAAGCATAGTAATAAAGCATCATTGTTGGAGAAATTGATTACAGATTCTATAAGCACCAATATTATTGGAGAGCAGGTAGT
>CBDUPD010000526.1:0-2539 GCA_965368985.1 uncultured Spongiibacteraceae bacterium
AAAAAGCAGGCTCACCAAATTGAAAATGAAAGACCTGGAGCAAAGAGCGCTGCGTGACAAGATAGTTTTTGTCGAAGAGTCTGTTAATAAATTATTCAATGCACTGGGTTTTACCGACGAACAGAGAGAGTCATTACATCGTATGTCACAAGACGATGATCTTGTGATGTTGAAAATGCTAATGGCTCTGTACCGTCGGGCATTGCCGCTGGTTGAGTTACACCGGGCCGGAAAGTTTAAATTCTAGGGAGCCTCTGGATAATGGCCTATTTTCTCCATGACTGCGTCAGCACCGCGCGGTGCTTTCTTGCCCTGAAAAAATATTCTCATTATTCAGGAGTTCCTCAGGTAGTGGGGTCAATAAATTTTCTGGCACCCAGCTCTTTATCAATGGTTAACAAGCCGAGCCCATTATCACCGACAATTTTTATCTGGTCGATAATCTGATTCAAAGTGGCTTCTTCTTCAACCTGCTCGGTAACATACCATTGTAATAAATTGTAGGTAGCGTGGTCTTTTTCCTGAAAAGCGAAGTCGCTTAAATCATTGAGCCACGATGTCATTTTTTGCTCATGAGCAAGCGCTGTCTGGAATACTTCCAGCAGATCTCCGTCTTTGGTTTCAGGAGCTGAAATCTCTTTTAATTCGATATTGACATTCTGGTCATCCAGATAGCGGAATAACTTTAATGCATGGGCATTTTCTTCCTGATATTGTGTGAAGAACCAATGGGCTGCGCCGTTGAAACCGCGACTGCTGCAGTTGGCTGATACGGCCAGGTATAGGTAGGCAGAGTAAAATTCGTTGGTAAGTTGCTCATTTAATCTTTCTGCCATCTGGGTGTTGATCATTTTGCTACCATTTCTAAAAGGTTGTTTCAGTATTGTTAACTCGTGGGGCAATGGTATCAGATAACCACTTTAAGTGCTTAATATGCCAGCAAAACTGTTTGCCCTTTTTCGCAAAAAAATTAAAAGGAAAAAACTAATCCTTCCATCCGGTAATATGTTTTGCTGCCTGATAGGCAAATGTCATGGCTGGGCCTAATGTTGAGCCGGCGCCAGGATAAGTTGGAAGTACAGCAGCAGAGCAATTACCACAGGCATATAAGCCTTCAATGGTTTTACCTGCTTCTGTTTGCACCTGCGCGTTTTCATTGATGACCATGCCACCCTGCGTTCCGAAGTCTCCAGCCTGAAGGGTGATGGCCACAAAAGGTGGTTTTATAATTGGTCCAAGGCATGGATTGGGTTTGACTAATGGGTCTCCGTAATAACGGTCGTACTCAGAATCACCACGTTTCAAGTCAAGATCTTTTCCTGTTTTGGCAAACTCATTAAAACGATCGATAGTTTCTTGTAAGCCGTCAGGGTCAATGTTCATATTCTCGGCAAGCTCTTTTATGGTTTTGCCTTTACCCATAAAACCGGTTTCATAATATTTCCTGGGTAGCATAAAGTCAGGAAGTACTGCAGGCCAAACACTGCGTTGACGCCTGAAGTTTGTGTCAAAAATCATATAACAGGGTAGGCAAGGTTCTTCTGCAGTATGCTTTTCAAAAGCCTCTATCATAAAGGCCATATAGTTTTGAGACTCATTGCAGAAGCGCTTGCCGGCTTTATTTACAACAATACTGCCTGGTGTCGATTTATTAATAATGCTCAGATAAGGGTATTTAACATCAGGTATTACCTTGGTCGTGCACCACCAGGCATTTTCCATTAGCCACGTATTGGCGCCTACTGCCTGACCTGCTCGAATAGCGTCACCAGTATTGGTTTTACAGCCGGCACTCCATTCGATGTTGGTGGGTTTGGGTAAGTACTGCTCACGCATTTTTTGATTGTATTCAAAGCCGCCAGCAGCTAACAAAACGCCTTTGCGGGCTTTGATATTGATTTTCTTTCCGTCTCGACAGGCTTTTACACCAATCACTCGGCCATCTTCGATAATGAGTTCTTCCATGGCGGTATTTACCCATAGTGGAATATTTCTGTCTCTTAGTGATAGAAATAATCGAATAATGCCTGCGCCGCCACCAGTGGTTCTTCGAGAATAGCCTTTTCTTTTTAAAAGCCAGGGGATATCGGTATAGTAATTGAAGAGAATTTTTGCCAGCTTCCAGCGCCAGCCTTTTTGCCCGCCGATAATCTCCTGACCTTCTACCTGAGTGAGGGCATATTTATAAAAAGCATACATGATTCCATTTTCAAGAAATCTATCCATATCATCACCCAGGTCACTCATGTTAATAGGTTCGGGTTCCATTGAACGATGACCATGTTTTGAGCCGGGTTTGTCAGTGTAATAATCGGGGTATTTGAGATCTATATAGCGCACATGGGTTCGTTCATGAAGAAAGTCGATCATTTTGGGAGCGTTTTCAAGGTAGGCTTCCTGCAGGCCTGGAGGAACAAGCCCTTCAGGGGTGGTGCTTTTTAGGTAAGTGAGTGCTTCTTCATAGGAGTCTTCTACTCCATTAGCTTGTGCATAGCGATTGCAGGGTACCCACACACCGCCGCCTGATAGGGCGCTGGTT
>CBDUPD010000527.1:0-2536 GCA_965368985.1 uncultured Spongiibacteraceae bacterium
GCATTTCGTTGCCAACGAAAATGTCGGGCGTTCAAATCGCCTCACCCGCTCCAAATTATGGCACTTGTTTTAAGCAAATGTCAGACACCAGATTGGTGAAAAATCCCACTTTATGAGGGCTTTTTACTTTCAGGGTTTTGTGTAAACTCTAAAATTGATCAACCCTTAATATTCTTTTTGCTTCCAGTTGGCTAATATACGCCGTTCACTGTTTACAGGTTTGTTTTACATGACCAAAGCTATATCGATAAATAACCTTGAGAAATCATATGCTGATGGATTCAAGGCGCTTAAAGGTATTAGCCTTGATGTAGAGCAGGGAGATTTCTTTGCCTTGTTGGGCCCCAATGGTGCCGGTAAATCGACAACTATAGGTGTACTTTCTTCGCTGGTTGTGAAAACAGCAGGGAGTGTTGAAATTTTTGGTATTGATATCGACAAGGATTTTCCCAAAGCCAAGTCATTTATTGGTGTGGTACCGCAAGAGTTCAACTTTAATAATTTTGAGAAACCTAAAGATATTCTGGTTGCCCAGGCTGGTTATTATGGCATTCCTGCCAGTGAAGCTAAAAAGCGAGCAGATAAATACCTAAAAGCTCTCGGGCTCTGGGAGAAGCGAGATGTGGTTTCCCGCATGTTGTCAGGCGGTATGAAGCGACGTTTAATGATCGCCAGAGCTTTAATACATGAGCCCCAGTTACTGATTTTAGATGAGCAAACAGCTGGTGTAGATATCGAACTGCGTCGTTCAATGTGGGAATACCTGCAAAAGATCAATGCGCAGGGTACTACCATTGTTTTAACGACACATTATCTTGAAGAAGCGGAAAGTCTTTGTCGCAATATTGCGATTATTGATCATGGAAAAATCGTACAGAATTCCAGTATGAAGAGTCTTTTGAGAGAACTTAAGGAAGAAACCTTTATCTTTGATGTCAAAGAGGTGGTGTCTGACGATTTGGCTATTGAGGGGTATAAATTTAATACTGTTGATGCGAATTGTATTGAGGTGTCCATTTCAAGTGGGCAGACTCTAAATAGTGTTTTTACCGTGTTAAGTGAAAAAAATATTCAGGTAGTGAGTATGCGAAATAAGGCAAACCGTCTGGAAGAGTTATTTATCAGGCTGGTTGAAGGAACCGGTACTGAAGCAGTTAATTCTGGAGGGGGCGAAGCCTGATGCCTTTATATCAACAGTGGGTGGCTTTTCAGACAATAGCTTTTAAAGAGATCAGGCGTTTTATGCGTATATGGGTGCAAACCCTGGTGCCGCCTGCGATAACAATGGTTTTGTATTTTATCATCTTTGGTAGTTTGATCGGTTCGCGTATTGGTGAAATGGGTGGATATACTTATATGGAATTTGTAGTACCCGGTTTGATAATGATGTCAGTAATAACCAATTCTTATTCCAATGTCGTGTCTTCTTTTTATGGTTCCAAGTTTCAACAACATGTTGAAGAGTTGTTAGTATCGCCTACACCTAATTATATTATTCTGTCGGGGTATATCGTTGGTGGAGTCGCTCGTGGTTTGATGGTGGGTTTTATCGTTACCCTGTTATCGTTATTTTTCACTGAACTGCATGTTCATAATCTATTGGTGACAATCAGTATTGTGTTGTTAACGGCTGTGTTATTCTCGTTGATGGGCTTTATCAATGCCATCTATGCAAGCTCATTTGATGATATCTCTATTATTCCAACATTTGTTCTGACACCATTAATTTACCTTGGCGGGGTGTTTTATTCTATAGATCTGTTGCCTGAATTCTGGGCAAAGGTTTCTCAAATTAACCCTATGCTATATGTTGTAAATGCTTTTCGTTATGGCATTCTTGGTCATAGTGATATTAGCCTGACATTTGCATTTTCAATGATAGGTCTATTTACGGTGTTTACCGCAGTTTATTGCTTACACCTTTTAAATACGGGTAAAGGGTTAAGGTTGTAATGGCGAATAAAGATGACATTCTTTTAGGGAGGAATACCGAGTATCAGTTTGAATATGATGCGTCGGTGTTGTACCCCATTCCTCGCAGTGAGGGGCGTCAGTTATTAAATATAGATGACGGTGAGCTGCCTTTTTATGGGGGTGATCAGTGGACTTCGTATGAGTTCTCATGGCTTAACCCTGACGGTTTGCCACAGGTGGCGATTGTTGAATTTACCTTTCCTTGTAATGCGCCAAACTTAATCGAGTCAAAGTCATTTAAACTTTACCTGAATACTTACAATCAAACGGTTTTTAATAGTCAGCAGCAGGTATTGGACGTATTGCAGGCGGACCTCTCAAAAGTTTGTGGAGCAGCGATAGAGATAAAGATTTTTGCGGTTAATGACTATCCTGTAGCTCAGCATCTGGATAATCAGTCTGAATATGAGTTGATTGATGAGCTTGCTGTGAGTTGTGAGCATTATCTGCCCGAGGCTTCACTATTATTATGTGAAGTGACTGAAAAACCGGTGCAGAAGAAGCTATGCAGTTATCTTTTTCGCTCATTGTGTCCTGTGACAGGCCAGCCTGACTGGGCCAG
>CBDUPD010000528.1:0-2528 GCA_965368985.1 uncultured Spongiibacteraceae bacterium
GCTCAAGACCTTCCATTGATTCTTCAATATTTTCAATCAATGCGACAAAGTTCAGCAATGCATTCAATGCCCTGCTACTTAGTATCTTATGTTGCTCCACACCTTTTATTGCTTCCCACATTCCACAACCGTGATCGCGGGCAAATTCTCGTAATATCTCGATAGTTTTATTGCCCACCCCACGGGTTGGCGTATTGATAACACGCTCAAACGCTGCATCATCATTTCGATTTACCACAAGACGCAGGTAAGCCATGGCATGTTTTATTTCGAGACGCTCATAAAAACGTTGACCACCATAAATACGGTATGGCATACCTTCACGTAACAAGGCTTCTTCCAGAACACGCGACTGGGCGTTCGACCGATACAAAATCGCTACGTCCGCTTTTTTCCAGTTCTCACGGCGCAACTCTTCCTCAATTTTTTCTACAACATAGCGGGCTTCATCCTGTTCATTGAATCCGGCATAGAGCTCTATCAACTCTCCCTCTTCACCTTCAGTCCATAAATCCTTACCCAGACGACCCTGGTTATTTTCTATAATCGCATTGGCTGCTTTTAGAATAGTGCTCGTTGAGCGGTAATTTTGCTCAAGGCGAACCGTACGCGTATTGGCAAAATCTTTACCCAGACGTTGAATGTTTTCTATTTTTGCACCACGCCATCCGTAGATTGATTGATCATCATCACCAACGGCCATTAACCAGGAATTATCTCCTGTTAATACACGTAACCAGGCATATTGAATCGTATTGGTATCTTGAAACTCATCAACAAGAATATGCTGAAACCGTTGCTGGTAGTGCTGCAATAATTGCGGCTGCTTTAACCACAATTCATGTGAACGTAATAATAATTCGGCAAAGTCGACCATGCCGCCTCGTTGGCAGGCATCCTGGTAGGCCTGATAGATTCGTAGCATGGTGATATGGAATATGTCACCATGGTCATCCAGGTGTTCTGCCCTGCGCCCTTCATCTTTTTGGGCATTGATAAAACCTTGCGCCTGACGCGGCGGCCATCGGGCATCATCAATCTGCAACTCTTTAAGAATGCGCTTAATTAAACGCAGCTGATCATCGCTATCAAGAATCTGGAAATTTTGCGGCAAGCCGGCTTCCATCCAGTGGGCTTTTAACAAACGATGCGCCAAGCCATGAAAGGTGCCTATCCATAAACCCCGAGTAGGAATACCCAGCATATCTTCAATACGGTTACGCATCTCTTTGGCGGCCTTGTTGGTAAAGGTAACAGCCAAAATGCCATGCGGCGACACGTTCTCAACCCGCATTAGCCAGGCAATACGGTGTACCAGTACACGCGTTTTGCCACTGCCTGCACCGGCAAGTACAAGAAGATTACCTACGGGAGCAGCTACGGCTTCACGCTGCGCATCATTAAGGGGGTCGAGTATTTCAGAAACATCCATGCCAACCATTCTATCATGGATATTCATACAGTCAGAGCGTTAATCACACCTACTTGTTATTGCACTCCATCGTAATAGGCGGCAAAATGTAAAAAAACTACAAATTTCACACATTCTTTGTAGTGAGAAATTCAAAAAAAGCGCAGATAGCCAGCCATGAGCCAAACAACTCTTTTACAAAGTATCCATCAATCCAGGCACGACCTCAGAAAATCTGAACGAAAAGTCTGTGAATATGTATTAGCCCATATGAATGAGGTTATTCATATGCGTATTGTTGATCTTGCTTCTGCATCAGATGTCAGCGAACCTACCGTTGTTCGCTTTTGTCGTGCTGTTGGATGCACGGGATTTCAAGACTTCAAACTGAAGCTTGCACAACAACAGGCCACAAAACCTGAATTTGAATCGTTCTCAATTGCTGACAATGATTCTGTTGCAGATCTTGGGCTCAAGGTTTTTGATGCCACCCTCGCAACACTCAGCCAGGTACGAGACGCCATCAACCCAACCGCTATTGAAGCAGCTATTGAAGCTATCACCCAGGCAAATCGGGTGGAATTTTATGGTTTTGGTGCATCAGCAGCGGTGGCAGCTGATGCCCAACACAAGTTTTTTCGACTGCAAATATCCTCTTCTGTTTATTCTGACCCCCATATTCAGACCATGTCAGCCATGTCACTGGATACTAATGATGTGGTAGTAGCAATCTCACAAACCGGACAAACCATGGCACTGATTGAAGCCATACGTCTGGCCAACAAGGCAGGCGCAAAAACCATAGCACTGGCACCTACCGATTCGCCAGTGGCTCGCGAAAGCCAGATAGCAATCTACATTGATGCCGAAGAAGAAGTTGAAATATATACGCCACTCTCATCACGCATAGCGCATCTGGTTGTTATCGATTTATTAGCTGTTGGTGTAGCCCAGAGAATCGGGCCTCGTATTGCGCAGCACTTACAGGCTTTGCATAAAGGGCTGAAGCCACTGCGGGAAGATAGTTAATTCTGGCAGGAAGCTGTTTGCCGAATATCGCAAATATATCACAAGCAGGTATCAGGTAAATTTTCATCAAAGTTATTGATGTGCTGTT
>CBDUPD010000529.1:0-2520 GCA_965368985.1 uncultured Spongiibacteraceae bacterium
ACCTACGAGCTCACCCCAACCTACGCGCTCTTCATTATTTAATTTGGGTATTACAAATTATCAAAAATCTATATCAATATAACCATCAAAGGGATCCGATGAAGGAACTGAAACCCCTGAATAGTCTATTGACAGTGTATGAGCCTTATTTTCAACAATATCAATTATTGGATTAAAAGGGGCAAGTACAGAATGACTTACACTATTGGAGATAACCAAATCAGGGCTACCTTGCCGAAAAGATAAATTTACATACATATTAATATCAGTATCCACAAACGTAAACCATTGAGCTGTGTAAGTTTCAAAAACTACATTATCATCAACATTCGTCACATCTTTTTCAACATCATAAAACTGATGAACATTACCTAAAGTCGGCGCTGGCACAGCATCTGTAAACATCCGGCCATATGTCATGCCTATCGGACCTATCTTGACCAAATTATAAGTACCTACAGCAGTTGAAGTCGTTGAAAATAACGGGTCCGAATTATCTGACTGAAAACGTGACAGATTACCTGTCATCTTTGTATTGTTTTCATACACAGTTAAACTCAAACTTCCATCGCCTGATGTAACATTATTTCCTGACAACGTCAGCAATTCCTGGAAACACATATCGTATTCTGATGGATTACCTGCAACAATCTCGCATGTCTCACGACTATTAAATTCTGTTGTAGTACTATCAGTTAAGCCCGACCCCGAGTCCGTAGTCGTAGACTGACTAAAACCATCTGTAATAATTAGCATCCAGGTTCCCTCAATACTTTCAGGGCTTGAATTATCAGCAGTATATGACTCAACATTCAAAGGATCTGTTAGAGGCGCAACTGGCGTGGGTGTTGGTGTTGCAACCTCGGGAGGAATGCAGCCTGTTAAGATATAGGCCACTACACAAGCTGAGAATATTTTTTTCATCCGTTTAATCTCCTTAAAATATTTAGTCAATCCATTTCATCCATTCAAAAACTCTTCTACAGGCAGGTAAAGAAGATTTTCTCCAGTATATGAAATACTACATTTTTCCGCAGGGATGATATCCACGGAGCATCATTCACACAAGCAATATATGGTTATAGCTTCACAATATTTTCCGGTTTTTGGTTATATGTATCCCAATAAAGCGAAGTAAATACTGAAGGATTTGTTTTCAGGCAACTGATTATTTTTCCGGCTTTCACCGATATAACACGCTTTCCGAGATTATGCCCACCCCGCATAAACACTGATTAAAAACCGATAAAACCTCCCAACACAGATAGACCACAGTCTATAAATAGCTATATCTTTCAATATCAACCGTAAGCCTTTCAAAAACCCTCAAATTTACCGCCTAATTGTGAGCAAAACACTATGATAAACACCCTGTCCTATATACAATGAAATGCTGTTTAAGCCAGAATTCATGAGGGATTCAGGCTGAAAAGCACAAATTGTAGAAAAAACAGTCAACGTTCACTCACGATTGGCTGATACACATAATAATTGAGTGTTCGCATGAGTGTTATTGAGTTAATTGCTTCATTAACAGCGCAAGATATCCGACTCTGGCTTGAAGATGGCCAGCTGCGCTTTAGTGCGCCCAAAGGCGGCATGAGTGAAGAGACCCGCAATCTGCTCAAGCAATACAAACTGGCTATCATTGAGTTTCTGGCCAAAAACCAGAAAGCCGAGTTAGTGCCGATTAAAAAAGTTGATCATCAGGCACTGCAACCTCTCTCTTATTCACAAGAACGTATCTGGTTTTTATGCCAACTGGAACCCGAGAACTCGGCATTTAACCTGCACAGTGTTTTTGAAATAAAAGGTAAACTTGATAAAGAGATACTTCGAAAAACCTGGAATGAAATTATTGCCCGCCACAGCATTCTGCGAACAGCCTATATTCAGACTGAAACCGGCACCTACCAACAGGTAATTGATAAAAAGACCGTTAAGTTAAATCACAAACTGGTAAATACCGAAAACCTCTCTTCGCTTCAGTTGCAACGAATTGCAGATAAGGTTGTTGGTGTACCATTTGATCTTGAAGCCGGTGACGTCACTCATAACTGTTTGCTTGAGTTAAGCGATGACCGTTTTGTACTGTTTTGCACCATACACCATATTGCTACTGATGGATGGTCGATGAGCATTATGGCAAAAGAGATTGCTACTCTCTATGAAGCCTTTAGCAGCAAAAAAAATCTACCCGTAGAAGCACTACGCATTCAATATCAAGACTTTGCTGTTTGGCAACGCCAACAAACACAAGAACCGCATATACAACATCAGCTGAATTACTGGAAACAGGAACTGGATAATATTCCACCCCTGATTCTGCCGGGTGATCATCCACGACCTGTTATCACTCATAGCAAAGGTTCATCAATCAGCTTTAAATTTAACAAACGTATTACCGCCGACCTGAACCAGCTTGCCAAAGAGAACGGCGTTACCTTGTATATGGCCCTTCTTAGCCTGTTCAGCACGTTGCTTTATCGTTATAGCCAGCAGGAAACCTTCTGCATAGGC
>CBDUPD010000530.1:0-2520 GCA_965368985.1 uncultured Spongiibacteraceae bacterium
CATCCATATGCAGCATTTTTGAGGCAATAATTCTCAGGCCATTTTTCTCAAAACGGCTATAAATTTCACCAATTACATTTTTTGCAACGGCGTCAGGCTTAACAATAGAAAAAGTACGTTCCACTGCCATGGTAATATCTCCAGATTAGTCTTTAGAAAGGTCGCGCATTATAAGCAAATTATCGAGGGCTTTATACTGATAATTTCGAAGAAAATTCCACAAGCGGGCTCTGGCCTTGAATAGAGTAGCAATCATTATATTCGCCGCCAGAGCCAGAGCCTGCAAGAAAGAAGTGACTAGCGTTTCACACCCTCAATATCCAATAGAATCTCGGCATGGGTTGAGGCAGCACCCAGATTATACGTAATACCAAAATCTGTCAGTTTTATTGTGGTTTTGCCTGTAAAGCCCAGGCGAACACCTCCCCAGGGGTCTGGCCCACCACCGACTTTTTCAACATCGATAACCACATCTTTACTAATACCTTTTAATGTCAAAACTCCAACAAGTTTCCCTCCACCAGTTTGATCAGGTGTAAATGACTTGCTTTCAAAGCTGGCTTTGGGAAATTTTGCCACATCAAAAAAGCGATCATCACGCAGATGCTTGTCACGCTCAGCATGATTACTGTCTATGCTATTCATATCGATTGAAACAGAAACCGATGATGCCTCCGGTTTTTTCTGGTCATAGCGAAAGCTGCCTTCAAATTTGTCAAAGCGGCCATATAACCAACTATAACCAAGATGCTTTATTCGAAATTGTATAAATGCATGAGAACCTTCGGTATCAATTTTATATTCTGCGGCCGAAACTATCGGTGCAATAAACATAAGCCCTAACAACACAATTTTCTTAATCATCTAAACTCTCCTTTTTTCTCAAACCCGGAATTTTTCATTTCAGCTGACACAATAATTCATGCTCAAACTATCAGCAACAGATCAATACGATTAACAATACTTCACATCATCAAAACAAGTCTGCCTACCCCTCATCGAAAAGACTATCGTCTCTTTATCAATAAAACTATGCTATATACTTTAAATAAGAGAAGTTTAATAACAAGCCTGAAGGAGAATATATAATGAAACAAACTCCCACCTCCTGCAAAAACCAACATGGTGCAACAATGGTTGAATATGGCGTTATGGTTGCATTAATCTCAATTATTGTCCTTGTTGGCGCTGCTGCGCTTGGCATTCAGGCAAATAACCGACTTGAATTTATCTGTCAGGTATTAAATGACGGGGCTGAATGTCCCGAGCCGGATTAAAGGAAATATTTCCGACATTAACAAGAATGCTTCTTGCTCGCTAAACCCAACATTTTTAATAGCGTGTTATCTTTATCAATAAAATGATGTTTTAAAGCTGCAGAGGCATGAACCATTGCCAAGACTATAAACAACCAGGCTAATGTTCCATGTATTTCACTAACAATATCTGATGAGTTGTCAAACTGAATAAATGAAGGAATTGAAAACCAGTCAAAAACGACAAGAGCATCCCCCTCAGAAGTCGCAATCGCATAACCACTTAATGGAATTACAAACATAAGCAGGTAGAACGTATACTGAATAACTGCAGCAAGCTTTTTCTCCCACTCTAAAACAGATTCATCCCACATAGGCACCGGATTCAATAAACGCCATGTTGTGCGCATTATCACTAACACGAAAAACACAAAACCCAGACTCTTATGCCATAAAGGTACTACTTTATAATTAGCATCGTAATAATCAAGACCTTCTCCCCACAAACCAAGAGAAAATAAAACTACGACCAAAACCACAGAGATCCAATGGAAAAATATACTTATCCAACCATAAGTTTTTATTGAGTTTTTTAACATTACCTACCTTGTAGAATACCTGGACTGCGACTATCTTAAACTATGTTTGGTAATTGTAGTTGTTTATTGCATTTATACTACCAAAGCCTGCACTAACTAACTGATAGACCAGAATGATCTTTCAAAACGGACTTTATATTAGCAATGCATCTTAAAAAACTCCCACAATCAATAGACAAAACCTGTTTCTCTGCAAGACTTAAAACTAGTAACACTTTTTAAGTCTTACAAAAAAAGGAAGAACTCTTGATTTTTATCAAAACAATTTGAAAAATACATGCAACAATTAGCATATGTTTGTTAATTGATGAAATGAGCAAACAAACAAAGTTTTATAAATTCAACAACGCACTACAAGGAAAATCAAAATGAGCACACTAACCAAAATGAACAAAAAATTACAGAAAGGCGCAACAATGGTTGAATACGCGATTATGGTTGCTGTAATTGCTATCGTTGTTATCGTCGGCGCTACTGCAGTAGGTATTCAAACCAATGCGAAGCTTATGGAAGTTTGTCAGGTATTAAATGATGGCACAGCATGCGAAGTTGAAGAATAAATAAAATAGAAAATTTTATTTACCTCTGAAGCAGCATCATGGAGGACATACAAAAAGCGTTCAAATAAGATCTATCAAGTGAGACAGGTTTCTTGGGCGCTTTTT
>CBDUPD010000531.1:0-2517 GCA_965368985.1 uncultured Spongiibacteraceae bacterium
GAGTACTCATAGCGGAGCTTTAGCGAAGCATTCTTTTTCCTAATGGTCAAGATATAGAGCGTGATTATGGAAGATAAAAAGAAAAAAGTAATAGTAGTCGGCAATGCTGATGAAGGCAGAAAGGTTCAGGAGGCACTAAATCATGCCTCTATATCGGATGTTGTGGTCATGTGCGAGCCTAACCACGAAAATCTGATAGAGGTAGATGGTGTCAAGTACCGAGAAATTAAGAAACCAAGGGTAAGCGGTCACATGGCTCAGATAATGCTAATGGCTCAAATGATGGGTGGTGGATATGGTGAACCGAGAGAACCACAGCGACCAGATGTGGACATAGTTTCTGAATACAAACTGATACAGCAGAAGAAATCGAATCTATCCAGAAGCCAGAGGGATTGGGTGGTTTCTCAATTTCATTCTCGCTACAAGGCACTGAAAGAGCATTGACTACAACGAAAAAGCTAAACACCGTCTGAGGCGGTATAAATAACGAGAATATGACAAAGGAAACATTACCAATGAAACACAGCCCTAAATGGTTACTAGAAAAGATTCTAAGCTGCGGAAATCAACACGGCAAAGCATTGATGTATATCATTGAATTTCAAAACGCTCTAGCCTCAGATGGGGATTTAGCGAGTGTTAGCGACCAAAGGGGATTGTTAAATGCTTTTGCCTTTTACATGGTGAAAAACTATAATTCGAATGATGGCAAAACACACGTTGATTATGTGGAAGAATGGTTAAGCATTTAATAATCGCTAATGGGATCGACGGTAAACGGCGTTGGCTGGTGCAACCAGACAGAGAGCCGTTCAAAGACCACCGATTCCGTACCAGCCAATGACGTTTAACGTGTGTTCTGGTGAGTGCCATTGGCGTATTTGATGATTTGGATGGTGGTCACCGTCGATCCCATTCAGGCGAATAGTAACAGTGAGAACTTAAATTTTAAAGAAATGCATACACTAGACGAATTATTTCAGGATCACTCAGAATTTAGTGATAAAACTTTTGGAAGCAATAGACAATCAACTGCACCACTTAATCACCTACTTAAAGAAGTTAAGGAAACTATTGAGAGTCCAGATGATTGGAGTGAATACGCAGATTGTTTATTGCTATTAGTTGATGCTTTCCGCATTTCTGGCGGAGATGCTCAACAATTGTTACAGGCTGCTTTTGATAAGCTAGAAAAGAATAAACTCCGCAAATGGGGTAAACCAGATGCAAATGGTGTGGTTGAGCATATACGCTAAAAATTTAAGTGTAGCTGTTACGTGCCTTTGGCATTCGCCTGAACGCTAAGTATATGAAAAGTAAATAATACGAACTATGGAAGAATGGAAAGATAAATGTGATTGTTGTGGTAAGACAGGCGACCCGATGTTTGCTAGAATATTCTACAAAAAAATAAAAGGTAAATGGCAATGGCTCTGCTCTATATGTTGGGTGGAGAATTAGTATTATTTATTTTTTATATACAATGTTATTGTGCGTTTTAATGCACTCTAACGTATGAGTATAAGAAACGTACGTGTAGATAGTTACAAAACACCTATTAAGAACAAGAGTAAATAAATAATAACAAAACTTAAATAAAGACCTAATGAGTATGTTTTTTATACATTGTTAGGCACTTTTAATTATGGAACAAAGACAATTAACTGGTAAATGGTATCTTAAAAAAACTTTTTGGGGTAAATACAAAGTGATGGTAGAAGTAAAAAGCAGTAATTGGGATGACCCAAGTTACGGAAACGGTGGTGGCTCTTACTCCCCAGAAAGAATTTTTTATGAGGATGCAAGAGAAAGTGACTTGATAGAACTAGGTATTAATTGTGCCTAATGGCAAAGCTATCATTTCGGTGCTTTGGCTGTGCGCTGGTTGTGTGGCTCTGAATGATAGCGAGTGTTATCTTCTGGTTATTTCTCAGAAGGGAGGGAAAAGAAAAGTGAATATATATTCACAATAATTAGGATAAAAGGAAACTTATATTTACTTTAGTCGTATAATTCATTACAAACTAAAAATTACGATCATGGCACTTAAAGAGAATGAGATTACAAAAGCACTTACCAGCGTAATGACTAGGAAGCAATTAGAGAAGGCATATATTGATGCGAACGACCAGATAGATGAGATGATGAAGTTTATAGAAAACATGAATACTATTTCAAAATCGGTTGCTTATGGGGGTCAATTTGACCATGTGGAAATATATAAGTGGACAAAGGAATTAATGAAAGTTAAAAATGGGTAACTGGCATGAGCGATACAAGGCAATGAAAAAGGGGTTGGGTCTTACCAACTCCTCTATTGCTGACATTATTGGGAATACACCTGATTCGGTAAAGAAAGTAACTCAGCCAGCCAATGAAATACCACGCTGGTTAAAACTAGCAATAGTGGTTTACGAACGCTTATCCGTGCAGGAGGGTGGGGAGAAATAACTTGAAGATAACGACCCAAATGGTAAAAAAATATTGAATTGAGTGTTAATTTTTTACTGGAAC
>CBDUPD010000532.1:0-2511 GCA_965368985.1 uncultured Spongiibacteraceae bacterium
CGCCCAGTGTGGTTTGCGTGCCTTCTGATACACTGGCAAGGTCTTGCATCCACTGCGGTTTTGCAGCAAAGGCTTCAGGGTTTTTCAGACAACTATCAATAGCCTCTCGCCATACATTGGCCACTCGACTAACGTAAGCTGTACTGCGCTGACGACCTTCAATTTTTATTGCCTTGACACCAGCAGCTTGCAACTGTGGCAATAGCTCTAAAGTATTCAGACTGGTTGGCTCTTCCAATGCATGATAAGTGTTACCTTCAACATTAAAACGACCTTTGCATACTACCGGATAACCGGCTTTTTCATCTGGTTTGAATTTATCAATTAACACATCATTCAAGCGGCACTCGGTACCTTCTTCTGTTTCTACCCAGCGTACCGCTTTTGCCGGACTGCATGCACCGCAGGTATTGGGGGACTCACCTGTTGCATACGATGAGAGCAGGCAGCGGCCTTCCACCATGACACACAGACTACCAAACCCGAAAACTTCGAGCTCAACCGGGCTGTTTTCAGCCAGCTGCTTTACCTGCGCCATCGATAACACGCGAGGGATAACCGCACGGCGTATATCAAACTGTTCTTTATAAAAGCGCAATGCATCTGCATTGGTTGCTGAACCCTGAACAGATAGGTGACGAGGCATGTCTGGGTATTTATCAGTGGCATAAGCCAGAACACCAGTATCAGCAATAATCAGTGCATCAATACCCACTTCGGCAGCGACATCGACCGCTTTTTGCCAGCGCTTCCAACCGGCAGGTTGAGGATAAGTATTAATGGCCAGATAAACTTTACTGCCATGATCATGCGCATATTTAACAGCTTTTTGTGCAGTACCATCATTAAAATTGAGGCCTGCAAAATGTCGGGCATTAGTATCGTCTTTAAAGCCGATATAAACTGCATCTGCACCATTATCAACAGCGGCTTTTAGCATCGGGTAGTTACCCGCAGGACACACCAGTTCCATCAATCTTTACCCACATAATCCCAGCTTTCAGAGCCCTGTATTGTGTCAATTTCAGGCTATGCTGGCCTTGATTTAGCGCAAGGTGAAGTTAATGAAAACTACCAGCTGTCTGAAAGCTGATTATTCTTTGAAGCGGATTTCATCCGCGAATGTTTAAGCGAAACTGATCTGTTCGCTGATAGAATCCGCTCCACAGTATTGCTGATACAAAAAAGGGGCCAAAGGCCCCTTAGAATTTGATGATCTCTGGCTGATTAATCAGAAAAATTATTAATCAACTTGGCAGCCTGATAACCAAAGGTCATCGATGGGCCCAATGTAGAGCCAGGACCAGGGTAGCTTGGCAGCAATGGTGCACTACAGTTGCCAATAGCGAACAAGCCTTCAAATACCGAGCCATCGGTTTTTAGTACCTGGGCATTTTCATTAACCTCAAGACCACCGTTGGTACCAAAATCACCCAATGATAAACGAACAGAATAGTATGGGCCTTTATCCATGGGAGCCAAACAGTTGTTCGGACCAACTTCAGGGTCACCGTAATAACGATCGTAAGCAAAACTACCACGCTTGAACTCAAGATCATCACCGGTTTTAGCGTATTCAGTCATGTTATCAATGGTTTCACGCAGTGTTTCAGCAGGAATATTCAGCTTGCCAGCCAGCTCTTCTACGGTCTCACCGATAGTAAGGTATTCATCATTAAAAAACTCTTTTGGCAGTTTCTTATCAGGTAACATTTTGCTGTTCATCATCGGGCCACAGATATATTTGGCACGGAAATCAGCACCAAAGATCAGCCATAGATCATCAACATCCACACCTTTTTTCTTCTGTTCAAAGCAGGTTTGTACATAGGCCTGATAGTTCATTGATTCATTAGCAACACGCTTGCCATGTTTATTCACTACACAGCTACCAGGGTATGATTTTTCCATAATCGACAAGAATGGATATTCGATACCGGGGATCTGGTAAGAAGTACACCACCAGGCGCCATCCATACCTTTCAGTTTGGCACCGGCTTCTGCAGCTTTCTCAATCGGCAGACCGGTATTGCCCTTGTTACCCGCGCTCCACTTGGCATTAGTAGGCTGTGGCAGGTATTTTTCACGCATTTTCTGGTTGCCTTCAAAACCACCGGCAGCAAGAACAACAGCTTTTTTAGCCTCAATGTTCATCTCTTTGCCTTCTTTATTCACTTTAATACCAACAACCTTGCCATCATCAATAATCAGGTCGGTCATTTCGGTATTCAACCACATGGGGATTTTTCTATCCTGTACTGACATGGCTAAACGTGCCGTACCGCCACTGCCACACTTGGCCCAACGTGAACGCTTGGTACGCAAACGCGTAGGGATATCAAAGAAATACTGTACTGCCAGAGAAAAACCAATCCACATCCAGCCTTTCAGCTGGCCAACCAGAATATGCGCTTCGTGTTGGGTGAATGGAATATGGTCCATCATATGCATCATCGGGTGTGTTGGGCGCAGCTGCTCACCTTTATTCTCTAGCCGGGTGATATCAAAAGG
>CBDUPD010000533.1:0-2508 GCA_965368985.1 uncultured Spongiibacteraceae bacterium
CTGACTCCATTGGGTTGGAAGAATTTTCATGAAATATGGAATGACCCAAAAACCTATAGTGGCTTAAGCACCATTGTAGCCGGCAGCTTTAAAAAACTGGGTAATCAGGGCGCTGTTATCTACACCTCCGAAATCAATCAACAGAAAACTGAGCTAACCGATGTTTTTGTTGTGAGTGCTGCTAAAGATAATGATAGCGCTATTACGATGATAAAGGCATCGAAGGCAAAAGTTGTGTCTTTAAGCCCTTATGAGCGGTATATCGAATTGTATGACGGGGTTGAATACTCTGGTGAACCGGGAAAGTTGAATTTCAGATTTTCTCATTATGATACCTATGGTCAGCGTATTCAGGAATCAAAAGAGACATTTGCTGAAGTTGACTCAGTAGATGCCATGCCAACGATTGCAATTGCAAACTCATCAGACATAAAAAAACAGGCAGCATTCTATTGGCGTATTACCATGCCGTTAATTGTTCCTATTCTGGCAATAATTGCACTGGCATTAAGTGAGACGAATCACCGTAAAGGCCGATATATCAAGTTATTGCCTGGAATTATTATCTATATACTTTATGTTGCTTCGCTCATTGCAGTGCGTACTGAAATTGAAAAGGGCAGAATGCCCGGAGGAATAGTTTTCTTTGGTGTTCATTCAGCTTTTTTGTTGCTGGGGCTGATATTGCTTTATTTTTCTGAAATCAAAACACGTATCTGGTCGATGAGGAAACTCAAATCATGAGAATTCTCAGGCGCTATGTTTCTCGTTCAGTGACCGCGGCAACGGCTATTGTTCTGGTTGCCTTTCTGGGGCTGGATATCATTTTTCGTATTATCGAAGAGTCTGACAATATTGCCGGCAACTATACCTTTTTTAAGGTGTTTGCTTATGAAATGTTGCGAACTCCGGCACGTCTCTATGAAGTGATGCCTATAGTGGGGCTTATAGGTTGTTTAACCGGTTTGGGCTCATTAGCAAATAGTAGTGAGTTGATGGTTATGCGTTCGGCAGGTGTGTCTACACTGAGCCTGGTATGGATCTCTTTACGGTCGGCACTATTTTTTATGTTAGTAGCCATGTTAATAGGGGAGTATGTTGCACCCAAAACAGAGCAGGTAGCTATTTCCTATCGTGATTATGCCAGGCACAAAAGTGTGAACCTCAATCTTAAACAGGGTTTGTGGCTGCGGGATGACAATGATTTTGTTTTTGTGAATGTTGTTCAACCTTCTGGTGTGATGTTTGGTATCAATATATTCAAGTTTGATGACAAGCAGGCGATACACAGTATCCTCAGGGCAGAAAGAGCAAGCTTCAATAAAACCCATTGGCTGATGGAAGGTGTTGAAATTACCACATTTAAAAATGAAAACAGTAAACCGCAACAGATCAGTAAAAGTGAACAAAAACTCTATCGTTGGCAAAGTAGCATAAACCCGGATCTTTTGAGTATTGCTGTCGTTGATCCTGATGATTTAAAAGTAACAGCACTATGGGATTACGTTAGCTATCTCAAGGGGCAGGGTTTAAATAGCAAAGAATATGAATTGGCTTTTTGGGAAAAAGCTTTCTATCCGCTTGTGATGATAAGTCTGGTGCTGGCAGGTATCTCGTTTGTCTTTGGGCCACTTAGAGAGGTAACGATGGGTTATAGAGTATTTTGGGGCATATTGCTCGGTATTCTGTTTAAAACCCTGCAAGATACCTTAGGCCCAATAAGCATCGTATTTGGCTTTTCACCGGTATTGGCCATGCTATTGCCAGCATTGCTGTGTGCAATAGTTGGGTTTGTGCTCCTGCTTAGGGTGCGATAGCTCAGAATACAAGCCTTTTGTCGGGCTAAAGTTCGACCTACCAGTATTATTTCTTATTCGGTACATCCTTGTGCTTCACCCCTTCGGGGCTACGTGAAGATAGCTCCTGCTATCTTTTGGGTAACAACACCAAATGTGTGCATGAAAGCCTGTCATGCCATGATAGTTTATCTTTATCAAAGAGCACCCATATAAACCCCAGACCAAAGCAGATCAGCGACAGGAAAGCAGCGGCAAAACGGATATAGGCCTGTTTAGGGCTGATACGTTCATTATTTTTGTTATCTAACCGTATTTTCCAGGTCTGCATGCCCAGTGTTTGTCCGCCTTTTAGCCAAAAAATCACGTAAAAGTGGCAGGTGACGAAAATAATTAACAAAAAGGTAGGCAGTCGCCATGCGCCACTGATGGCCATTTCACCGTCTGCAATGGCATTTGGCCCTTCAATTGCTACACGAAGCGCTATAATTAAGGCAGAACAACACATTGCAAGCGTAAAAACCAGAAATGAATCGTAAAAAAGAACGATTAAGCGGCGGAAAAAGCCGGGTGTGCTGAGTGAATTTTGATCAGACATGAGCTGTTTCTTGTATAAAACTTGGCAGCGAGTATATCGTTTGTGTTATCTTCCGAAAAGTGATGTTTGTTTTATTAAAATAATTACAATCACATGTAGGCAAAGCATTGATTA
>CBDUPD010000534.1:0-2507 GCA_965368985.1 uncultured Spongiibacteraceae bacterium
AACAGTAAAACTGCAGAAGAAGAATCTCTGGTATCACAAATTATTGACGATAAAGAGTTCAGCAAAACCCACCGCTAAAATTACAATTCCCGCCATCTTGATACTCACTATTATGTCGGGATAAATCCCGACCTACAAACTCCTCTAATAAAAAAGGGGCTACGCATAACACAGCCCCTCCGGTTGACCAGCTACAAACTAACCTTTACCCATCATACCTTTAATAGCACCTGGCACATCGGCAGGGAACACAACCGTTTTAGCATTATCTGATTTTGAAATATTTTGCAGTGATTGAATATATTTTTCACCTAACAGATAAACCACCGGCGTTTCATTTTCAGCAATAGCCGATGAAACCATCTCTATTGCTTTTTGACTAGCATTAGCCAACACCACTTGTGCTTCTGCATCACGTCTGGAAGCTTCTAAACGACCATCAGCTTCAAGTATTTGTGCCTCTTTTTGACCTTCAGCGCGTGTAACTGTTGCACGTCTGGCACGCTCTGCAGCAGCCTGCTCTTCCATTGCACTTTGCATGGTACTTGATGGATTAATATCCTGTATTTCTACCGTTTTCAGAATGATACCCCAGTCAGCTATATCATCAGATATCATGCCTTTTAATTTGGCTTTGATCATATCTCGTGATGACAATGCATCATCCAGAGACATTTCACCCACAATAGAACGCAATGAGGTTTGCACCCGTGTCTGAATCGCGGTGCGATAATTTTCAATACCGTAAACGGCTTTTTCAGGCGCTACAATATTGATATAAGCCACTGCGTTAGCCAGAATTACGGCGTTATCTTTTGTGATAACTTCTTGCGATGGAATATCCAGAACAATATCTTTTGTTGTCACTTTATGAGAAACGTTATCAACATACGGGATAATAATATTCAGACCCGGACTCAATGTGGTGTGAAATTTCCCCAACCTCTGTACAACCCATTTATATCCCTGTGGCACAAGGCGCACACCTTTTGCGATAGTGATAATCACCATCACCAATATAGCTAAAGCAATATACAATCCTGCATTCATGGTCTTATCCTTTCTATTTAACGTTTATTGATCAATAAATTAATGATTAGTGTTTGGTAACAATCAGGCTATTACCTGAGATATCTATCACTCTCACCCTGTCTCCAGCGACAATGTCTTCTTCAGTAATAAACATCCACTCATCTGAGCCAACAATGGGAGCCGGAAAACGTAAGGTTCCTCGACGATCTGTCGTTGGCGCTACAAGCACCTGCCCTACCTCACCCACAATCGCTTCACGGGAGAGTCCGGCCTTGGTTTTATCTACCGACAACGGCTTAAGATACTTAAACCAAAGAAATGTTAACAGACTGGACATGATCGTCCATAGAACAACCTGGGTAGTGACTGTCATCGCCGGAAAGATATACAGCAAGACACCAATCACAATAGCACCTGCCCCAAACCATAATGCGGTAAAACTTGGCAATGCCAGTTCAAGCAGAATTAAACCGATACCCAGAATAATCCAGTGCCAGTATAAAATATCATAACTATAATCCATCTAAATGCTCCTTTTTCTGAGTATGTCCTAATACTCATTAGAGTATGTGCACAATGCACATACATATTACATATGAGGTCATTCTCTTAAAAATCAAGTGTTTATTACTCAATAAAGATTAAGTATATACCTGCAGCCAATTATTTTTTATCAATATATTCTGTACACATTGCGCCCTTAACAAACATCAGACTTAAGCCTTTTTCAGGAACTCTCACTTGCAGCGCCATATCTGAAAGCCCTGCCAACACACTTGACGTTACTTCGAAGCCTTTGTCTTTCATCAGCTGAATAAACAACTGCGGTTCTTCAATATTGTCCATTTCAGGTACTTTTCTTTTCAGCGATTGAATAGATGCACACTCGCCATGCCTGGCCATTAAAAACCATTGATCTGCATTATTCTCACTGCGTATTGTTGAGGCTGTTAACATCAAACCCGATAACATAAAAATCCGGAAAAACTGTTTAGAAACCTTAAGGAACATACCGGCTATTGAACGGGGCTATATTGTTGTTGTATTGCATCTACTTCATCAACCTCTTCTCCCAAAGGGGAGCCTTGATCAATTAAATGCTTTTTTTGCTGCTTTGTATTCTGCATATCTTCTGTAATCATATCCTGTAATTCTGATGAAGCATTAGCATTTTCGGCTGCCATTATTGATGATACAGAGACATCAATATTATCAAAGAACTCATATCTTTCCGGTGCTGGCATTTCAACAATCTCACCATTAAGGTCTGCCAAATACATACCCTGATCAAGGTTGAGTGGGGTGTCATTATACGCAGCGCTGATAATTCCCTGCATCACATCGCCAAATATCATGATCTTTTTTTCACCCTGTTCAGGGTTTAATAGATAAAAAATAGTAAACTCCTGGCCTTCCCAGTTTTCGTTATGCTTTTTTACTTCGGCACTATCAAATGAGAGAAGAAATTTAATTCG
>CBDUPD010000535.1:0-2506 GCA_965368985.1 uncultured Spongiibacteraceae bacterium
TTTTGATTCACCTAATGGAGGCACAGCTGCATCACAGTAATGAATATAAGGTACATAAGACACCGCATATTTAATACCGGCTTTTTCATAGTAACCAGCTGCAGGCAAGAGGTAATCACTGTGAGTACCTGTAAAAGAGATCTTGGGGTTCATGTCGACAATCAACTCCATCTCTGCCCACATATTATCCATCAGTTGCTGTGGCATATTGTTACGACGCAACAGATTTGAACCTCCAGTAAAGAATATTTTGGGTGATCCATGACGCGGCAAGGCGGGATCCCACTCTTTCTCTTTTGCTTCAAGAAAGTACTCATCTAACGTTTTAGGGTAATACTGATTAACTTCTTTATTAAGCTCTTTTTGTATACCTTGATAGTGATAGTTGATCGACGTTACGTTAGTGCCACATAGAACATTTTTTTCGTAATCATGTTCGCCTTCACGAGTAACCTGCTCACGGGTTTTACGTTTCTTCAGGATATCAACTGTCATATCGAAGATATCGCCAGGCCCCATCAGCCCCATAAGCATGGCGATCTTGCCGCGGGCGCCAGAGTATTCAACCTGAAGTTCAGAGCCAAAGCCATCGATACCAACCCAACCACAGGCTTGATAACCCGCACCTTTTTTACCAATAGCCCCTTTCATCATCAGGCAAAGAAGCTTGGCACGGTTCATCAGATCTGAATGCAGGTAACGGTTTGAACCCCAGCTTGAAAGAACCATGGGTCTTTCAGCATTAGCAAAACCCTCTGCAAAGGTTTTAACCTGTTCAACTGAAAGCTTGGTGACTTCGGCCGCTTTTTCAAATGTCCATGGTCCCAGATGCTCTCTGATAATCGAACCAACAGTTGTGCAAACAACTGTAGAGCCATCTTTTAAGGTAACGTCAAAAGTACCTTCAATCGGAGGATCAAAAGGAAGAGTTAAATGATAGGTTTCTGCACCTTCACAGCCAGGAGCGAGAAAAGGCTTTTTGTTTGCAGGATCCCAGATATAAAGTGTTGACCCTGCGCCACCTTCAACCAGATCTCTTTCACGTAAGAAAAGCCCTGTATCCATTCGTACAAGCAGTGGAAAATCAGTCTGCTCCTTCACGTATGGCAGATCCATTTTACCACTTTCAAAAATATGCCTTGCTGTTGCCAAGCCTAAAGCTGCATCAGAAGCGCTTTCAAGAGGTAGCCACTGGTCAGCATGAATAGCAGTAGCTGAGTATTGGGGATCAATAACAACAAGTTCAGCGCCGTTATATTTTGCTTCATATAAAAAATGCGCATCGGCAATCTGGGTAACCGATGGGTTCATCATCCAGACAACAAGATAATCAGAAAGGAACCATTCATCACTGGAGCCGCCTGTATGAGCGAATCCCATAGTCAGGGTGCAACCTGTATTCAAATCACCTATTTCTGCCCAGTTATCAGCAAAGACGCCGCCAGCCATAAACAGGAATTTGAAGCGCCCTACTGTTGTAGCACCGTTTTCAAAGTTTGGGCCAAGATCCTGATAGATAGTGTCAGCACCATGTTTCTGGGCTACTTCAATCATCTTTTCCGCTATTTCATCGATAGCATCTTCCCATGTAATCTTTTCCCACTTGCCTGAACCACGCTCACCAACACGTTTCATTGGGATAGTTAGGCGGCTTGGACCATACATTACCTCTGTATAACATGCGCCCTTTTGGCAGCCACGTGGATTAAAGTCAGGCACACCTTCTTCTGATTGCTCATAAGTTGCTGTCTGCTCTTCACGAACTATAATGCCGCCTTTTACATAGAGATCCCATTCGCAGGCACTACGACAGTTAACCCAGCCATGTGAACCTTTGGCGACACTATCCCATGTCCAGCGTTGACGATAAAGATCTGACCAGTCACCTACTTTGGCCGCTGTTCTACTTGCGGCGGCAGTCTTTGAATCAGCATAAGCTTCTTTAAAATGAAAAAGAGGTAAACCAGCACCAACTGCCGCTACTGTAGTAGCTGTTAGTCCAGAAAGTTTAAGAAATCGTCTGCGGTTCATGCCAGTGCTGCTCATATATATCCTCTTAAGAAGCGTCGTGTGATCTTAATCTGTAAGCTATCGAATCAGGAAAACTGATTATGGTGGGGGCTGACTAAACAAAAATGTTGTTATAGCTCAGGAAGTCGAAAACTAACTAGAGTAACTCAGGCCACCTTCATGTAACCACGAATTATAAAGATAAATTCAAGCATGGCAAAGGAAAAGCACTGTATTTGGTATAACCAAATACAGTGCCTAGATTTTGAACAGAAATAAGCTTTAATCTAAAGTTTATTTAATTTTGGATTTGATTGGTTTTTCCAGATACTCACCAACAGCGTCAGCTGCAAGGAAGCCCGGTCCACCGAGGATCATGCCACCAGGATACATTGAAGCCCCTCCGACCTATAAGCCTTCGATAGGTGTTTCACTACGTGAGCATAGGTCATTCGGGCGTAAATACCCTAGCTGTAGTGTTGAATAGGCGCCATGC
>CBDUPD010000536.1:0-2502 GCA_965368985.1 uncultured Spongiibacteraceae bacterium
GTTTTGGCAAGATCAACGATAAGGCCACTGAAGCCACAGACCTCGGTATTATCCAGGTGCGATGTTACGGCTTCAACCAGCTGTACTCGCTCATCAAAATCAAATAGAGGTGTTTTCGATTTGCTGTGGGCTATCGCAATAACCACCTTGTCAAACAGCTTGGCGGCGCGCTCAATCAAATTGGTATGACCATGAGTGACGGGGTCAAATGTTCCGGGGTAAATAATGGTTGTCATTGAAGTTCACCAGAGTAGTTCAGAGGCAGTTTAGCCAGAGGTAATGCCCGCATAATAGCCGATCTACTGACCATCAACAATCACACATCCGGCTGATACTGCAGTAGCGTATATCTTACCTGACCTGCTATTTTTTGGCGATGCTGTCGCAAAACAGCCGGAACCAGAGGGCCGGGATCATTACTGTCATTTTCTACATAAATCCAGGCTGCAGGATTCAGCAGTTTGTTATCAATCAAATATTCCAGACATTCTGAAATACAATGCACAGCATAGGGAGGGTCAAGAAAAACTACATCAACAGCCTGTTTTAATTGTGACAGGCCTTCAGGTAATCGGGCATTCAAAGTTCTACCCTGTGCATCTGGCAACACCTCAAGATGTGACTGTATAGCAGAAGTTACTTGTGGCTCGGCATCGATAAAGAGACAGTGCCGGGCACCTCTTGATAGCGCCTCAAGCCCCAAAGCACCGCTACCACAAAAAAGATCGAGGCATTGTGCATCGGGCAACTCATCAGACAACCAGTTAAACAGCGTCTCCCTTACCCGATCAGGTGTCGGTCTAAGCCCCTCTGTAGCCGGAAACGACAGTTTTCTGCCACGCCAATGGCCACCAATAATACGAAACGTAGATTGAGCTTTCGATTGCTGTGATTTAACAGGCGATTTTCGTCGATTCATTGTAAAATAGCGCGTGAAATTTATATGGCCATGTTTGTGGCCCATTGTAACATCAGGCATCCAAAGATGCCCAAAGAGGCTTTACCGTCAATGAGCGAGCAAGAAAAAACCAATCTGTTTGGTCGATTAAAAAAAGGCTTGAGCAAAACCAGCTCTGTCTTATCTGAAGGATTGGGAAATCTGTTTCTTGGTAAGCGTGAAGTTGATGATGACCTGCTTGAAGAAATTGAAACACAGCTTCTTGTCTCTGATGTCGGCATTGATGCCACAAACCTGATTATTGATAACCTCACCCAACAGGTGGCCCGTCAAGAGCTGGATAATGCTGATGCGCTTTTTAAATCTCTAAAGCAAGAACTGGCCAATGTTCTTTCACCCAGTGAAGGGCAGCTACAAATTGATAGCAGCAAAAAGCCTTATGTCATTCTGGTTGTTGGCGTCAATGGCGTAGGCAAAACCACCTCTATCGGGAAAATGGCCAAACGTTTTCAGAATGAAGGTAACTCGGTCATGCTGGCCGCCGGTGATACTTTTAGGGCCGCTGCCGTTGAACAACTTCAGGTATGGGGTGATAGAAACAACGTGCCTGTTATTGCACAACATACTGGTGCCGACAGTGCCTCGGTTATTTTCGATGCTATTCAGGCTGCCCAAGCCAGAGGTACAGACATTCTTATTGCCGATACCGCCGGCCGTTTACACAATAAAGACAACCTGATGGAAGAGCTGAAAAAAGTTGTTCGGGTAATGAAGAAGCTCGATGATACTGCCCCTCATGAAGTCATGCTGGTACTCGATGCCGGCACCGGGCAAAACGCCTTAAGCCAGGCCAAAACTTTTCAGGATGTTGTTGGCGTAACCGGTATCACATTAACCAAGCTTGATGGCACCGCCAAGGGGGGTATTATTTTTGCTATCAGTAAAAAGCTGGGATTACCTATCCGTTTTATCGGTGTTGGAGAGCAGGTTGATGATATGCGGCCATTCATTGCCAAGGAATTTGTTGATGCACTTTTTAATGCCGACTTCCTCGACTAATTTATAGTAGAACATGGCTATCATACTGACGTAAGATACCTGTATAGATACAAACTTCACCGCAACAAAATAATAGATACAAGCGGATGCCTTAATGATTCAATTTGACAATGTCAGTAAACGTTACGATACAGGGCATGATGCCCTGAAACACGTTAGCTTTCATATAAAGCATAATGAAATGGCTTTTTTAACCGGCCACTCAGGCGCAGGCAAAAGCACCTTGCTCAAATTGATTATGATGATGGAGCGGCCGACCCAGGGCAATGTGCTGATTGATGGACAGAACCTGCAAAACTTTGGCCGCAAGGATATTCCCTACCATCGACGCAAAATTGGCGTAGTTTTCCAAAACCACCAGCTGTTATTTGATCGCTCCGTATTTGACAATGTAGCCCTGCCTCTAGTGATCGCCGGCTATCCACACCGGGAGGTTGGCAGAAGAGTACGCGCCGCTCTCGACAAGGTGGGACTATTAAATAAAGAAACACATAACCCGATGACGCTCTCTGGCGGACAACAACAGCGCATTGGCATTGCCCGTG
>CBDUPD010000537.1:0-2501 GCA_965368985.1 uncultured Spongiibacteraceae bacterium
TAGCGGCGAGCATATTCCAGGCGTAGTTGGATAAACCTACTTCGCCTGGAGCAAGAATGTCTGACGTGATGGTGTTCAGTGTTGCAATAATTGATTGTTTACCTACGTTTACCCGAAGTCTGGCGTGTACTTCAAAGCCTTCTGATAAACAGACGTGGCAGTCTTCACGCATGTAGATAACGGCTTCTTTATAGGTATCGATACCCAGTTTTTTAAGATGTAATCCAGGCTTTTCAGAAGGCATCAGAGGTTTTCCGTTTGTAGGTATTGGGGAATATCGACTGACCATTCAAACCTGCTTTCAATTTTTTCTTTTAAAGAAGCGGCGGCTTCTGTTTCACCGTGTGTAATAAATACTTTGGCTGGCGCCTGTTTGAAATTGTCGAGCCATTCGAGTATTTCTTCATAATCAGCATGTGCTGATATACCGTCCAGGTTTTCAATGCGTGCTTTCACCGGGAATATTTCGCCATGGATTTTTATATTTTTTTCACCTTTAACCAATCTGTCTCCACGGGTTCCGCCTGCCTGAAATCCGGCAAATAGAATAGTGTTGTTATGGTTGGTTATCATTTTTTTCATGTGGTGTAATACGCGACCACCTGTCGCCATGCCACTGGCAGAAATAATAATACAAGGTCGTGAACTGTCGATGGCTTGTGATTCCTCAACTGTTCGTGTGTAGGTGGCAATATTTGATACAAGTTCACAGTGAGATTCTGTTAGGCGATGATCATTTTTATGCTTGCATAATAATTTAGTTGCACTGATAGCCATTGGACTATCAAGAAAAACAGGAATATTGGGGATTTCTCCGGATTTTTTTAATTGTTGTACATAATATAGAATTGTTTGAGCACGACCCACGGCAAACGCAGGTATCAGTATCGAACCTGATTTTTTTATGGTGCTATTGATAACGTCACCAATATGTTTACTTAAGTCATGGTTCTCATGTAAGCGGTTGCCATAAGTTGACTCGAGAACCAAAAAGTCTGCACTTTGTAATTTGGCAGGGGTGCTCATGATTGGATCATGTTGTCGGCCAAGATCACCGGAAAATACAATTTTTTTTGTGCCGAATGTAACACTCACAAATGCCGACCCCAGAATATGACCTGACCTGCTTAAGGTGAAGTTTAATTGGTCATCCAGCGAGTGAGGTTGTCCAAAGTCAAGAATATTGAACTGTTTTAGAGATTGTCGAGCTTCTTTTTCAGTGTATAAAGCTTCTGCGGGTTTATGTTTTGTGTAGCCATAGCGGTTAGCTCGTTTAGCGTCTTCTTCTTGAAGATGTCCGCTGTCAGGTAGCAGAATAGAGCACAGGTCAAAGGTGGCCTCTGAGCAATAGATTTTTCCACCAAAGCCATTCTTTACCAGAAGTGGGATATAACCACTATGATCAATATGAGCATGGGTAAGAATAACAGCATCAATGCTTGCCGGATCAACCGGAAACTTACTCCAGTTTCTTAGGCGTAATTCCTTGTAGCCCTGAAACAGGCCGCAATCAATCAGGATTTTTTTTTGATTGTATTCAATAAGGTATTTTGAGCCTGTAACAGTTTCAGTGGCTCCGAGAAAAGTCAGTTTCATGTAATATTATTTGGCTGCAATGCTAACGATATTGTTTGGAAAAATAGATTCATCATCTATGCGCCAAACCGGAATCTTGTTTTCAGGATAAAGGCTGATTGCCCACTCTCCATATTCAATATCGCCAGGCAGGGTACCTCGATAAACATTATTGCCTGAGTTAAATAGGCGAACCTGATAAAAGAGTTTTTTATCGGCTTTGTTGAGTAAGTCCAAAAAGAGATTTTCCGGGCCTGGTGAAGTGTCAGCCGAGATAACAACTTTTAATACGCTGACATCAGTATGAATATCTGCACGGAAGTTAAAGGTTTTGGCGTATTCAATGGCATTTTGGGTTTCAGAGTTGCCAGAAGTGTTGCTTCCGCTGTTAAAGGTGTCAGTGAAAGTAAATATCAGGGTGATAATACCTATGATAACAAATACGGTAGGGATGCCGATAAATAATAGCACCCCAACCTTTTTGTTTTCAGTATTGCCTGTAACTTCCTGGTCTTCGCTCATTAGTTTTTTAGGTTTAAGGGTTAAATGGTTTTTTAATGAGTACTAACATGGTTTATGTTGAGGTTTTCTGTCAGTTGTCAGTAAAGTTATATCGATTAGCGTTTGTTATAATAATTACATATATATGTTTCAGCATGCATATATCGTACATTACCAATTTATAATATATCCCCAGACTGTTCACGGCAACTGTCTCGGCGGCTGTTTTCATGATTTACATTCAGTATAGACTAAGGAAGCTCTGAATAATTTGAATAGTTTTTCTGTGACATGAGCCGGAGCAAAGCGGAGACCCCGCCTGCCAAGGCGACCCGAAGGGTGAGCGAAGCGAACAAAGCACCGCGCGGAGAACCGCAGTTTATCTCCATGGAAGGAGTGTATGCAGAGCAATCGCCTGGAGCGAT
>CBDUPD010000538.1:0-2494 GCA_965368985.1 uncultured Spongiibacteraceae bacterium
GATAAGATTGGTATAGATGACCAACAGGTGATATTGGCTGTAGATGGACACGAGGCAATAGAGACCTTAAAAAGTGACAAATTCGACCTGGTGCTTACTGATTACAATATGCCAAAACTCGATGGTGAAGAGTTATTAAAATATATACGTGAGCATGATGAGATGCTGCACTTGCCAGTTATTATGGTGACGTCAGAACGTAATGAAACCAAGTTGGCATCAATCAGGAATAATGGTGTCACAGCTATGCTTGATAAGCCCTTTGATCCTCCTAATTTAAGAGAGCTGCTGGAGTTGTATTTGTGAGCGGCAGGCTTAATACCTGACTTTAGTTTGATACCTGATATTTTAGCTTCTCATCCTTATCATGACCGTATAATCTACCTGATTGATATTATGGTTTGATGGAATGCTGAATCTCTACTATTCAAATAAACTTGAAGCACTGGCCGCTCAATTAAACGCCAGGATTGCGCTTGACCCCTTGCCGCCGTTAATGCCCGAAACCATTGTGGTAGAGTCTGCTGCTATGGCGCAGTGGCTAACCAAACAAATGACTTGTCAGTTAGGTATTGCCGCCAACCTGAAGTTTCCTTTTCCGGCTGCTCTGGTTTGGCAAACGTATCGCCAACTTATGCCCGAGTTACCTAAAGAATCCAGCTTTGACCGGGCGGCATTGATATGGCGTTTGTATAAGTTATTTATTTCAAGTGAAATTCAGCAGTTACCCAGGCTTGAAAAGTACATTGCCCAACTTGGTAATAATAAGCAGATACTGTTTTTTGCAGAGCATGTTGCTGATCTTTATGACCAATACCAGATCTATCGTCCAGATTGGTTGCTTGATTGGGAGCAGGGAATATTTAATCAAAACAAAAGTCATCGCTGGCAGGCGGATTTATGGAAAATGCTCTGCAGTGGTGAGTCAGGAATTCACAGCCCTAATGATATCAGCAGGGCTCAAGTATTTATTAATGCTATTCAGGGGTTAAAAGCGTCAGAAGTAAAAACCTGTCAGGGAATTCAGAGATTACATATTTTTGCGGCTGCCACTTTGCCCCAGCCCTATATTGAACTGTTTGCGACCCTGGCAAAAGCAATCGACGTTAATATCTATGTATTGAATCCTTGCGCCATGTTTTGGTCGGGTTTGCAGTCTGAAAAAGTGCGTGTAAGACAGGCACAGGCAGAGCTCGACTTTGATGACAGAGATGATGAGAAAGGTGATGTAGAAACTCAGCAGCAACATCTGGTTCAGAATGAACTGTTAGCATTGATGGCAAAACAGGGACGTGACTATATTGAGTTGTTACAGCAACAACCGCAGCATGAAGAGCATGATTGTTTTGTCAAAGTACCCAAGTCAGATCTGCTGGGGCATTTGCAAAATGATATCCTGACTTTACGACAGGCCAGTCTGCAAGAAGATAAAAGCCTGATCGCGCCCAATGACCAATCGATTCAATTTCATAGTTGTCACAGTGCACTTCGGGAAGTGCAGGTATTGCATAATCAGTTATTAAAAATACTTGATGAGAATAACGACATTGGTTTGGATGATATCGTTATTATGGTGCCAGAACTGGAATCTTATGCACCGTATTTTCATGCAGTATTTGCTACAGCAGATACGCCTATGTGTTTGCCATATCATCTGGCTGAAAGAAAGAGCTTTGATGATCAGCCCGTTAAGCGTTCAATTATTCAGTTGTTAAAAATCACGTCACAGCAATACAGGCGGGCAGAGATAGCCAGCTTGTTGCAAGAACCGTCGATAGCTAATCAATTCGGGATAACAGATTTAACACTTGTCAATCAGCTGCTAGATGAGTTGCAGGTGCGTTTTTTATTAAAAGATAAAGACTGGATATCAATGGGCGAGCAAGTTGTCAGTTTTAGCTGGCAACAGGCAAAAGAGCGTTTATTGTTAAGTTTTGCATCTGCCGAGTCGGCATTTAATATAGAGTCATTATGTGTTGAAGGTATCTATGATAATACAGCAGAACAATCAGGTTGCTTATGTGAGTTTATTGATCAGCTGGGCTTTCTTGAGTATCAAAGCAGTAATAGAACACTGTTGTTATGGTGTGATTATGTTGAGCAGGTTTTACAACGTTTTTTCAAGCTGGAAGATGAGTCACAATTATACGAAGCAAAAACTATTCGCAGTGCACTGGACAAAATTCGAGAAAATTCCGGGTTGGCGACATATTCTGACGAATTGGAATTTGATCTGTTTTTAAATGTTTTTGAATCCTGCTTGCAGCAAGAAAGCCAACATCACTTTTTCAGACAAGATGCCATTAATATAGCCACTTTACTGCCAATGCGTTCTTTGCCATTTAAAGTGGTATGTATGTTGGGTATGAATGATGGTGAGTTTCCCCGGCCTGCAAATACTGATCGTATAGATTTGATGATAGATAGCCCACGCAAGGGTGATAGAAATCGTCGGGAAGAAGACAGTTATCTATTTCTGGAGGCGATACTGGCG
>CBDUPD010000539.1:0-2492 GCA_965368985.1 uncultured Spongiibacteraceae bacterium
TGGTGGCTGTGTGGCCACAGGTATTGTCGATGTCGGCGATGCCAACAAAGTAGAATCTTCTTTATGTGATGGCCTGCTTGAAAAGCATCGTAACCACTGGAAGATTACTGCCAGAGAAGAACAGGAGTTAAGCCAACCTTTCATGTTGGGACGAGTAGATGTTCGCTTTGCTGATATCAAATATGAGAACGCACAAGAAGGCGTAAACCTGAGTGTTGAAGAAACACGTGAGCTGGTTAAATATCTTTACCAGACTAACGCGCTCAATCAACAGCAAATACATGATGAACTACAGCTAATCGATGGCGTGGTCAAAGGCGAAGGTTATGAAACCTCAAACCCTTATTACCCTCGCTACACAGGCAATGATATTCCGCTACCCAAACCACGCTCTACTATGGTAAATGGGTCAGAAGTATTTAACCCTGAAGGCTATGAAGACACCAAAGAGAGCTACAAGATAACGGATAATGGCGTTGAATATTTTCAACAGGAAGCCGTAACCCGCTGGTTCTCTGATTTGACACATGGCCTGGCTGTAGCAGATGAAGTGTGTGCCATAAAATTCACCGATGCCACTCAAACCGATTACAATATGCGTACCTTTGCCAACAAAGACCAAGCCTTGCTCGAAGGCTGGGTGATAACACATCAATATCATTGTGGTGTCTGCTCAACCTTGAAAGACCTCGCTGTGTATATCGGTGTTAAAGACCAGACCACACCAAATCGTATCTGCACCAAGCGCGGCAGATCAAAAAACAGCAACCTTGACTCGGTAAAAGAATGTATAGAAGAATCTGTAGGTTTAACCTCCATGTGCGCTGAAAGCTGGGCTTACAATGCCATGCATACTGGTCAGGAGTGTAAGGCAACCTGTATGAGAACCTATGGTAATGACGCCCTGTTCTGGCCTCGTGCCAAGGCATTTTTCACCATGGTAATTGCCGAGAAATTTAATGCCTGCCCTGCCGAGGTCGAAACATCAGACCCTGTATTACGCGAGCAGATGAAAGCTGATGGTTGCCCGTTAGCTAATGAGAATACCGGTAAAATGAATGCCTGCTTATGGTGCGATGAAAAAACATCAGGTTCTGCCTATAAGTATTCTGCCGGAAGGTCTCGTCGTGGATCGGGTCTGGAATCAGCGATTCCTCGTCCGCATGACAAGCTTTTCTATGATGCCAATCACACGCTCTACTTTCAATAATATCGTGCAGGAGCGGGCTCCCCAGGTGCTTTTTAATCCAGAATAACAGTTTTATTACCGTGTACTATCACACGGTCTTCAAGGTGATAACGTATTCCCCTTGCCAGTACCAGGGTTTCAACATCTTTACCCAAACGCACCATATCGTCTTTTGAATGCCTGTGATTAACACGCATTACATCCTGTTCCAGAATAGGCCCTTCGTCGAGGTTTTCAGTCACATAGTGACAGGTAGCCCCCATCAATTTCACACCACGTTCATGGGCTTTTTGATAAGGGTTAGCGCCAACAAATGATGGCAAGAAGCTGTGGTGAATATTAATCATTCTGCCCGGATATTTTCTGCATAGATCAACAGGGATAATTTGCATATAACGTGCCAGCACAACCAGGTCTGCATCATAGTGCTCGATCAAACGCTCTATTTCTGCATTGGCTTCAGCCTTGGTTTCAGCTGTTACAGGGACATGATGATAGGGAATCTTGTGCCACTCAACCATGGATTTCAAATTCTCATGATTAGAAACAACTGCCGGAATTTCACAAAAAAGGTCATCACTATGCCAGCGATGCAAAAGGTCGGCCAAACAATGCGAAGCATGGCTTGCCAGTATCAACATTTTTTTTGGTTTGCTTGAATCAGTAATCGACCACAACATTTCATATTGTCTGGCTAACACTTCAAATCTGGAAGAAAACTCTTCAAGTGATATAGAGAGAGAAGATGCCTTGATTTCATTTCGCATAAAAAACCAGCCGCTATCTTCGTCTGAATGATAGCTGGCCTCAATTAACCACCCACCCAGATCAGCCACAAAACGACTTACCTCTGCCACAATACCCACTTTATCAGGGCATGAAATCACCAATCGATAGCTATGTTCCACACTATATTCCTCATGCAATCTTTCAAACTTACTTTGGCAAATTATAATTCAATCTATTGAACAATAACGAAGTTTTTAACGGGTTTATGCTGTTTTTTATATTTAGAGGCTTAAAGTCGATAATTTTTGGAAAAACAAGGCAAAATATTAGGTATAATCAACCATTAAAATCTAACCATAACCTGTCAACACATGGCTAACCCGAATACCACCGCATTCAATTCACACCGACTCTGTGTAGCACCCATGCTCGACTGGACCGACAGACACGCACGTTATTTTTTACGTCTGATCTCTCCACACGCTTACTTATACTCCGAAATGGTAACAACCGGGGCCATTATTCATGGCGATGCACATAAACACCTCGAACTGAATGATGAAGAACACCCTGT
>CBDUPD010000540.1:0-2477 GCA_965368985.1 uncultured Spongiibacteraceae bacterium
TAACCAACGCATGATCACTTTATTCGGTGCAATCACTTGTTGACGGTAAATGCCCATGTTTTGGCGTGGCTTATTCGGGCCTTTGGTCACCACTAAGCCCCAAGTGATTAAGGGGCCGGCATCGCCTGGCCAGCAGGTTTGTACCGGAATTTTGCCGAGATCTACATCTGTGCCTTGAATGACATTTTGCTGGCAGGGGGCAGATTTAACATTCTTTGGCCCCATGTTTAAAACCTGTTTGAATACAGGTAGTTTGTCCCATGCGTCTTTCATTCCCTTTGGTGGGTCAGGCTGGCGGAGGAAAGCAAGTATTTCGCCTATTTCACGCAGGCTTTCAATATCGTTAGCCCCCATACCCATGGCAACCCGTTTTTCAGTGCCAAACAGATTGCATAAAACCGGAGTGTCGAAGCCTTTGGGGTTTTCAAAAAGAAGAGCAGGACCACCTTTGCGTAAGGTGCGGTCACTGATTTCGGTCATTTCAAGATAAGGGTCAACTTCAGCAGTAATCCGCTTGAGTTCGCCTTGTTTTTCAAGGCCCTTGATAAAGTCACGAAGATCGTTGTATTTCATGGGCTTGCTTTTTTAGGAAATGAAAAGTACCTGGATTATTTGCGCTTCATTGAGTCGAAAAATTCATCGTTGGTTTTAGTTTGACGTAATTTATCGATAAGAAATTCAATCGCTGCAGTATCTTCCATTTCATGTAATAACTTACGAAGAATCCACATGCGTTGCAGTTCATCTTCAGTGGTTAGCAAGTCTTCACGACGAGTACCTGAGCGGCGAACATTCATAGCCGGATATACACGTTTTTCAGCAACTTTACGATCAAGGTGTAATTCCTGGTTACCAGTACCTTTAAATTCTTCATAGATAACTTCATCCATTTTGGAGCCGGTATCTACCAAAGCAGTAGCCAGAATAGTTAGACTGCCACCTTCTTCTATATTACGTGCCGCTCCGAAAAAGCGTTTAGGACGCTCCAGGGCGTGGGCATCAACACCACCGGTTAATACTTTGCCTGAGCTGGGTTGAACAGTGTTATAGGCACGGGCCAGACGAGTGATAGAATCCAGAAGAATCACAACATCTTTTTTATGTTCAACAAGGCGTTTGGCTTTTTCGATAACCATTTCAGCAACCTGTACGTGACGCGAAGGCGGCTCATCAAATGTTGACGCAACAACTTCAGCGCGAACAGAGCGGCGCATGTCGGTAACTTCTTCAGGGCGTTCATCAATAAGCAGTACAATGACGTAGGTTTCGGGGTTATTACGCACAATACTTTGCGCCATATGCTGAAGCATAATGGTTTTACCGGCTTTCGGTGGTGCAACAATCAAACCACGTTGGCCTTTACCTACCGGAGCTACCAGGTCAATAATACGGCCGGTTAAATCTTCAGTGCTACCATTACCTGTTTCAAGTAATAGACGATCGTCAGGGAATAGTGGTGTCAGGTTTTCGAAAAGAACCTTGTGTTTGGAACTTTCGGGCTGGTCGTAGTTAATCTCATTGACTTTTAATAAGGCAAAATAGCGTTCCTGGTCTTTTGGAGGACGAATTTTCCCTGACACAGTATCGCCTGTGCGCAAGTTGAACCGTCGTATTTGACTCGGCGATACATAAATATCGTCAGGGCCTGCAAGATAAGAGCAGTCCGCAGATCTCAGGAATCCAAAACCGTCTTGTAAAATTTCAAGAACACCGTCGCCGTAGATGTCCTCGCCACTTTTGGCATGTTTCTTCAAAATAGAGAAGATAACATCCTGCTTTCTAGAGCGAGCAAGATTATCGAGCCCCATCTCATCGGCTGTAGCTAATAGTTCAGTAATAGGTTTTGTTTTTAGATCGGTAAGGTTCATAGAGAAAACTTTTGAATGTGAAAGTAGAATTCGAATGACGTGGATACGTCTTTTGGGAATTATATTTGCTTAGGTATTAAATGGATTATTGGTTAATACAAAGAAACGAAGTGTATGGCTTAATCATATAGCAGTTTAAGGTTGCCCTACAACTGTTTATTTCAATGTTAAAATTTTGATTAAGTACTCGGCTTGGAGGCTGAGTACTTAAAATTCTTGTCTAGTGTAACGAATTATATGTTGGCGTCAACAAATTCGATCAACTGGGTTTTGGAAAGAGCACCTACTTTCTGTGCTTCCTGATCTCCACCTTTGAAAATAATAAGTGTTGGAATTCCACGAATTCCAAATTTGGCTGGTGTTTCGGTGTTAGCGTCAACGTCCATCTTGCAAATCGTAATCTTGTCACCGTACTCTGCGGCAAGCTCTTCAAGAACGGGGGCTATCATTTTACAAGGACCACACCACTCCGCCCAGAAATCGACAAGAACCGGCTTGCTACTTTGAAGTACATCAGCCTCAAATGAAGCATCTGTTACGTGGACAATGTTGTCACTCATTTTGTTTCTCCGTTGATTAATCTGTTTTGCATAATAGCATTTGCGTGAT
>CBDUPD010000541.1:0-2469 GCA_965368985.1 uncultured Spongiibacteraceae bacterium
TGGTATTTTCTGTTAATTGCTTTTGCCAAGTTGGGTGTGCCTGTAGAAATAGCCGCCAGAACACTCGGATTGATCTTCTCGTTTTTTACTGTTTTGGGAACATGGTTTCTTGCGCGAGTTTTGAAAGCCTCTGTTTTTATGTCAGGCATAGCCTGTTTATTGCTGGTGTTAAATCAGGGTTTTAATTACTGGTCAACATCTGGCCTTGAAACATCATTTTATATGTCTATCTATGTTTGGGCTGCTATCGGTATTGTTCGAGAGCGTATTTGGTTATTACCGGTTGCACTGATTGGTGTGGCAAGACCTGAAGGGCCTATTTTGCTGGTGGCTTTACTGGTCTGTCTGTTTATCTTTAAGCGCGATAAGATGCCTGTTCATCTTTTGTTTATTGCCTTGCTGCCAACCCTGTTATGGATAGCTGTTCGTTTCTCTATTTACGGAGTACCTCTACCTAACACTTATTATGCCAAGGCTACCGGTGATTTTGCGAACCAGATTTTTGCGGGTTCTCTCTATTCTATTCCGATATGTTTTACTTTAATGGCCAGTTGGCTGGCCTGGTTTAAAAGTAATAAAGACAGGGATCAGATGGTTGTGTTGGGAATGGTCATGTTGCTGTGGGGAATTATCTGGTTGGGCGGCGGTGATTTTATGCATCATTTCAGATTGTTAACACCGTTATATGGTTTATTGTTGGCCGTTGTTGTTAGTCAGTTTAATAACATTGCTATCTGGGTAAGATGTATTATTGTTATTAGCCTTATACCGATGCTGGCGTTGATTGTTTATCCACCATTAATGGTATCAGCATTGAAAGGTGAGCAGTTTTCACTGTTGGCCTATCAGGAAGGTGAGATGACGCATCAATCGATTGTCATGGCCGAAGAAATTAAAAAACGTTATTCGTCTGGCAGGCTGATTGCTGTTAATCATGCAGGTGCCTTGCCATGGGCTCTCCAGGATTTCGATTTTATTGATATGATTGGGCTGAATGATGCGCATATTGCCAACCTGAAAGGTCGTGTGCATAAAAAATATGATGCGAGTTATGTGTTGAATCAAGAGCCCGATCTTATTGTATTAAACTCTCGCGTTAAGCCGGGTACAAATGGTATCTGGTATCATAAAGGTTATTGGGTGGGCGAGACGGCGATAGTAGAAAACCCCTTGTTTGAAAACTACCGTGCAACCGATATGGCATATTCCTGGGAGTGGAAAATGCCTTATCCATATTCCCTGTTTGTTCCTGATAAAATCACATCATGGATTCTGCTCTATGAGCGTAAGCATTAACTCTTGATCTGGTGGTAATCCCGGTGCCACAAAATAGTGCCAGCACAAATAGCCGCTGGTACAACAATCAGGTTGGCTAAAGGAATCATGCTGACTAACATAATACTCAAACCGAAGCTTAGTGAGCCCATACGTTTGGTTTTTATTATTTCCAGAAATTCCTGATAGCTGATTTCATGATTGTCAGCCGGGTAGTCCAGATATTGAATGGCCATAAGCCATGAGCCAACAAACAGGCTCAGTATATTTACCCCGGGTATAAACAGACTGATAAATAACAGCAATAGCCATTTCAGGTTGCTAATAAACTTTTTAAGTTCTCGGCCAATGCTTCTGGGGATGGTTTTGAGAAACCCTGTCAATCCGCTTTCGGTTTGTGATTGAGGCAAACCTAATACGACTTCTACTTTTTCTGATAGCAAGGCATTAAAAGGTGCGCCAATAATATTAGTGATGGTGGTAAATCCGTAGGCCATAATTAAAACAGCCACGATAAAAAATATGGGTACAATGACCCAGCTTAGAAAGTCCAGCCAATCTGGCAGCCAGTCATTGAGTAGTGCTTGATACTCCATCACCAGACCAAAACCGTAATACATAATTATGGCAAAAATTGTGATGTTAAATAACATTGGCAAAATCACATACTGTCTGATGCCCGGTTTTGAAAGTAGCTTGAGCCCTTCGATAAGAACGAATGGTGCATTTGCAGTTTGCGGGTTGGTCATAATGTGAAATGCCTTGTTGGGTTAGGGATGCATGAGCATTTTAGAGAGTGAAAGAAATAGCTGCAATTGTTAATATCCAAGAATTAACACTCTGCAATAAGAAGAGTCTTATTATCTGCGCAAAAAGATAGTAGACTCTGCGTTTCGTAATTATTGAATTCGGGCTGTCTACCAAAAGGTGGGTCCAATAGATAGAGGGCATACAAATGCTTACACCAAACCCTGAAGAACTTCTTGCCCAGGTGCAAAAGTCACCTGCAGCTGTTGCCATTCATGATAAAACTGCATGGATGTCTATTTTTGCCAAATACCACATTGTTGAAGATCCAGTGGGCTCTACTCCTCATATTGGCGGTATATATGATTCAGCTTCTGGTCAGCGTGGTCATGGGGCACTGTCGCGATTTTTTGATACTTTTATAGCACCAAACAAGATTGCCTTTGA
>CBDUPD010000542.1:0-2463 GCA_965368985.1 uncultured Spongiibacteraceae bacterium
GCAACTGCTGCAGAAACATCACCCAACAGGCGCTCATCAACCGGCTTGGGGATAATATAATCAGGGCCAAATTCCAGAGACTCCATATCACAGGCATCTAACACAGCTTGGGGAACCGGCTGTTTCGCCAACTCTTTAATCGCATGAACAGCGGCTATCTTCATCGCTTCATTGATTTCTTTTGCCCGCACATCCAAAGCACCCCGAAATATGAAAGGGAAACCCAAAACGTTATTCACCTGATTAGGATAGTCTGAACGACCAGTTGCCATTATCAAATCATCACGCGTCTCTTTTGCCAACTCAGGGCTAATTTCAGGATCAGGGTTTGAACAGGCAAATATAATTGGCTTGGGTGCCATCGCTTTCAAACTATCAACCGATAACAAATTAGCTCCTGACAGACCAACAAAAATATCAGCGCCGGTACAAGCATCTTCAAGTGAACGCTTGTCAGTATCATTGGCGAACTCTTGCTTGTATTCATTAATACCTTCACGCCCCTGGTAAATAACTCCCATACGATCAAGCATAAAGATATTTTCTTTCCTGGCACCGCAGCTAACCAGAAGACGCATACACGCAATAGCGGCAGCACCAGCTCCCAGGCAGACAACTTTTACTGTTTGAATATCTTTGCCCTGAATCTCAATAGCGTTCAGCATACCAGCTGCAGTCACAATCGCCGTTCCATGCTGATCATCATGAAAAACCGGGATATCACACCGCTCAATCAAGGCCTTTTCAATAATAAAACACTCAGGCGCCTTGATATCTTCAAGGTTGATACCACCAAAAGTCAGCGCAATACGAGACACGGTATCAATAAAAGCTTGCGGGCTTTCTGAATCAACTTCAATATCAATAGAATCAATACCGGCAAAACGTTTAAAAAGAAGACTCTTGCCTTCCATTACCGGCTTACTAGCCAAAGGACCAAGATTACCCAACCCAAGAATAGCTGTACCATCAGTGATGACAGCCACAAGATTACCTTTGGCGGTATATTTGTAGGCATCTTCAGGATTTTCGGCAATCGCACGCACAGGCTCTGCCACACCAGGACTATAAGCCAGCGCCAGGTCATTCTGTGTCTCTGCAGATGTTGTTAATTGAACAGCGATCTTGCCGGGACGAGGCTTGGCATGATAATCCAGCGCTGCTTGTTTAAAATCTTCTGACATAAAAATTCCACTCAGATTATCGAGAGACGCAAGGATATAGAAAACCCCTTATGCTCTCAAGCACATTTTCTATTCTGAAAGCCGTTAAATAAACCTTCAAACACTCTATTCTACTGCAATTCAACATGTACCGGATGCGTGAGTAACATCATGAAAGGTGAGAAACCTTTGTTCACTACACCGCTACTATTTCTATCTATCACCCAGCCACTGGCCAGAATTTTTTTGCCCTGCATGGCTTTTAACGCATCAAGATCAAATGCAGACTGGTCTTTTTTAGCTATTCGTAATACCACCAGCCCATCCAGCTGCAACCACCAATGTTTTTTACTCTGGGTAATTGACTCCAGTCGCCCGACTACCCGGGAGAAGCCAGCATCATCAGCTTTAAAATGATGACTACTAATACCGCTATATTCCGCCAGCCCCCACACACCTGCTTTATTTACCCTGGCCTTATCTCGCACCGCTTTCTGGCATGGCAACAAAGACAGATTTGGTGGTATCGCCACCAGAAATCCCAAACCCTGCTCCAGCATCAATGCCTCAACATTTTTGCCATCATCCAGATATAGATGAGCGAGCATACGACCATAACGGTCTTTTTTTTGCTCACCTTTTCTCAGATAAGCCGTACCGGATTTCAACAACTGCCTTAAATAATGCCCGGCTTCTTTAGCCAGGGGATCAGATGTTTTTATTTCCGGAGTGTTCACACCAATCAGACGCAGCTGCTGTCCATCAGACAACTTCACGCTATCACCATCAATAACCTGTTCAATCTCTACCCGTTCCAACCCCTTTAGCTCTAGAGGCGTAAGCGAGCAATCAGCGAAAAGTTGCGGTGTCAGTAACTGTAATAAAACCAGGGCAATAGAAACAAAAAAGGCACGACCATTGAGTGGCCATGCCTTTTTATAAATGCCTGATATCAGGTTACTACAGATAATTACTTCGCTGTACCACGACCAGCAAAACGCTTGTTAAAGCGATCAATACGACCACCTGAAGAAGCTTCTTTTTGCTTACCGGTATAAAAAGGATGACAAGCTGAACAAACATCAAGGTGAATGTCCTGGCCTTTTGTCGATTTGGTTTTAATGACATTGCCACAGCTGCAAGTTGCTGTCATGTCTTCGTATTTTGGATGGATATCAGCTTTCATAAATGTACCTACTTTGTTTCCTAATGCCGCCACCTGATCTACTGCCAGGCACCACACAGGCTAAATGGGGCGCAAACTATAGCGATCAAATATTCATCAGGCAAGTATTTTTAT
>CBDUPD010000543.1:0-2446 GCA_965368985.1 uncultured Spongiibacteraceae bacterium
CACTACCATAAGCGTAACCAGCTTCATTATCTTCAAATGTGCTGCCTGTAATCGTTGCCGTAGCATATGAACCAACAAAAACAGCACCACCGTCACGATAATAACCAGCATTGTTATCAGTAAATGTACTGTCAGTAATGGTTAAGGCATAAGAGTTTGTATGGCTTATTGCTGCGCCAGCAGCACCATAGTAGTAGCGGCGGCCATTATTAGTAATCGTTGCATCTTCAACTGTTAGCGGACCATTACTTTGAATACCTGTAGAATACGCATTGGTGATAGTAATATCGCTCACTTCAAGACTTACACCATAGCTTGTCCGCAGACCATAAGAATGCCCATTTGCATCAAGCGTTAATGCAGTTTGGCCTGGCCCGGTAATAATTAAATCATCAGTAATTTGGGGGAGCTCTGACCCCAACGTAATAGTCCCCGAAGCCGCAGCACCAGAAAAAGTAATGGTGTCTGTGCCACCATTGCCGTTGGCATTATTTATAGCCTCACGCAAGGTAACAAGACCATCGACTGTCGTATTATCAGCCAAACTCGTTACAACTGTGCCTGTATCAACAGCAGCCATTGCAGACGTAGATGCCATACCAATTGCACCAGCTAATGCAGATAACTTAAATGGGGTTGAAGAGGTATATTTCATAATGTTCCTTTTTTATTACTGTACATTACTAAAACTGATAATTTTCAGCCTACAAAGTTGAGGCTTTCTGATTTTTACCACCCACTAAATATACGCAGGCCGTTTATATCAGTTCGAAACTTTAACAAATAAAAACAAAAAAGACAGCCCTAATTAACTAATAAATTGATTAATTGGCAATAATTCTTACAAATAGTTCACAATTTCTTAAAAACCCCATCATTAGTGAGTTCTAACAATCTTCGGCTGTGCGATTTTCAAGCTTTTCTTATGCAATTTTACACTTTTAAACATCTCTTCTATCTCTACCCTCAGACAACTTATTTACGGTATACTCAGCGCCTTTAAAAAATAAACATACTCTCTATCAGCAATTAAAAAAGCTGCCAGAGTTCATTAATCGCCACAGCGAGCGCAAAACACGATAGCATCAGCACCAAAAAGGATAAACTATGTTTGATCGGCCCATCTTCATTATTGCAGCACCTCGCTCTGGCAGTAGCTTTTTATTTGAAACACTCAGCCAGTCACCGACAGTGCACACTATTGGCGGAGAGAGCCATGGCATTTTTGAAGGCATAAACAGCTTGAACCCGGCAAACAGGCACTGGGAATCAAACAAACTGACAGCTGACGATGTAACACCTGATATCGCCCATCTAATAAAAGAAAGATTTGCCAAACAACTTCAAGATAGAGACGGAAATGCCTTTACCAATGGTACAAGCATACGTTTTCTGGAAAAAACACCCAAAAATGCTCTACGCATCTCTTTTTTAAAAGCCGTTTTTCCCGATGCAAAATTCATCTACCTTGCCCGTGAACCCAAAGAAAATTTAAGCTCTATTATTGAAGCCTGGCGCTCTGGCAAGTTTGTTACCTACCCTGCGCTACCAGGATGGGCCCCTATGAAATGGTCTCTTTTGCTTACCCCGGGATGGCGCAGCTTAATTGCCAAACCCGTTGAGGCCATAGCAGCCAAACAATGGCAAACCACACACCAGGCAATTATGACTGACCTTGCAACAATACCTGAAACTGACTGGTGTATGGTTCGATATAGTGATCTTCTCGAAAACATAGAAGACGCAGTGCTTAAATTATGTGATTTTGCTGAAATAGAGTGGGATAAAAATCTTGATGAGCCTCTTCCACTATCAAGTCACACTCTTACCCCGCCAAACCCTGACAAATGGAAAAAGAACGAAGCTGAAATTCTTACCGTTCTACCCACAATAGAAGAAACTATTACACAGGTTGAAGCTATATTCGAAAATAATTCGCGCGTTGGTGAATTTGCCAAGGCCAATCGTGAAGCCGAAGAAGAAAAAATCAGACAGGCTGAAGAAGAACAACAGCGACTTCAAAAAGAGAGACAGCAGAACAACAGAAGAAAAAATAACCCTGGTGCAGAAAATACCCCTGACCAGGAAAATATCAAGCCTCAGCCGCTTGCGCCGGGCGCATTCAAAAGTTCACATACCAGTAACTTTCATGAAATTCTTAAACAACTTAATTGCAGTTTATTAGTTTCAACCTATCAAGCCGGCAAGCTTATTGTCGTAAGAGAAGACGAAGGCAAGCTCAACACGCACTTTAAACTATTTAACAAACCCATGGGAATGTGTGCCAATAACAAGCAATTTACCATTGGTACCCATAATGAAATACACCATTTTCGCAATATCCCTGCAGTAGCCCCAAAGGTTGAATCCAGAGGAAAACATGACGCCTGTTATGTACTGCGTGAGTCACATAACACAGGTGATATTGATATTCATGAGATGGCAC
>CBDUPD010000544.1:0-2445 GCA_965368985.1 uncultured Spongiibacteraceae bacterium
ATGCCGGTTGCTTCTATGCCTATATGTGATAGTACAAAGCAGCAGTGATACAGGAAAATAAGTGATTTTCTATAAAGAGCAAAGAATAAACTGGTAAAGGCAATAAAACATAGCAAGCCCAGTCCAAACAGAAATTGTCGAGTTTCCCTGATTTGCCGGGCAAGAAATTTGCTGGACTTAATCAGTTCAAGGTTGCTTGTATGTTTGCTTAATGTGTTGAGTTTTGCCAGATAGGTTGTTGTGCTTTTGGCAGGGAGATTAATTTCTTTTAAAATGGGTGTGTGGTACTCATCCTGAAACAGGGCATCATTAGCCTGGGTATGGCTGTGATCTTCCGCGTTGCTGATGGAATACATTTGCAGATCAAGAACGGATGAATCGCTAGCGTATAACCAGAATAGTTGCGCTTTGTCGGTTGTGTTGTGAATAGAGAAACGTATCCAGAAATTATTACTGTATTCTGACAGTGCCATGCGGTCGGAGAGATCGATAGGTGAAAACTGGTTAACCCGTGTAGAGCCCAGAATTGTATCAGGTGATATCAGTTGGTTATTGCTGTCATCGAGAATGTCAACGTACTGAACCAGAGAAAGTTTTTCGGTAGTTTCGTCAATGACGATAATAGGTGCTGCAAATGAAGTGGTGCCAGAGAATAGAATAAAAAAAAGAGAACAGATTGAAAGCCAGCGGATGAAGTTACCCGTTGGCCCTGGAGGATTAATTTTTCTGCTCACGCTCGATAGCACGATATGCACTATCCTTGCGGTAATAAACATCTTTCCAGTCAATCTGGCTGACTTGCTGGTAAGCAAGTTTCTGGGCTTCGGTCACAGTATTACCTAATGCTGTGGCACACAGAATACGCCCACCATTGGTTAAAACCTGACCTGTTTCATCAAGTATAGTGCCCGCCTGAAAAACTTTCTTGCCTTCTTCTTCGGCAGGAATGCCGGAGATGATATCACCTTTATTATATTTGTCGGGATAGCCACCGGCTGCCATAACAACACCAACCGCTGCACGAGTATCCCATTCTGTCACTTTGCCAGCCAGTTCACCATCACAGGCTGCAATGCAAAGTTCAACCAAATCGCTTTTTAAGCGAAGCATGATAGGTTGGGTTTCAGGGTCGCCGAAACGGCAATTATATTCAAGTACTTTTGGTGTGCCGTCGCTATCAATCATCAGACCAGCGTACAAAAAGCCACGATAACGATTGCCGTCTTCAAGCATACCTTTAACAGTTGGCATGATAACTTCTTGCATAGCTCTGTTATGAATTTCATCGGTGACAACAGGCGCTGGAGAGTAGGCACCCATGCCGCCGGTATTTGGGCCTTTATCGCCATCATCACGTGCTTTATGATCTTGTGATGTTGCAAAGGCCACGACATCGGTTCCATCAACCATAACGATAAAGCTGGCTTCTTCACCATGCAGGAATTCTTCGATAACCACACGGCTTCCGGCATCACCAAAGGCATTGCCTTGAAGCATATCTTCAACGGCGGCAATGGCTTCTTCTTCTGATTCAGCAAGAATAACGCCTTTACCGGCTGCCAGACCATCAGCCTTGACAACAATAGGCGAGCCCATTTTTTTGATGTATTCAATGGCTGGTGCTGTTTCAGTAAATGTCTGGTAAGCACCTGTAGGAATATTGTATTTAGCGAGAAAGTCTTTGGTGAAAGCCTTGGAACCTTCAAGTTGTGCTGCTGCCTTGTTTGGACCAAAACAACGTAGACCGAGACTTTCAAAGTGATCAACTATGCCTTCGACTAACGGTGCTTCAGGGCCAATAATAGTCAATTCTACGTTGTTGTTTTTGGCAAAATCAGCCAGCTTTTCAAAATCCATTGTATCAATATCAACATTTTCGATATTGGGTTCAAGCGCAGTGCCTGCATTACCAGGGGCAACAAAAACAGTCTCAACACCAGCGCTTTGTTTTGCTTTCCATGCCAGAGCGTGTTCGCGTCCACCGTTACCTATCACTAATACATTCATTTCTAACTCGCTTTATCCTTAACCCAATTACTGTGTTGCTGATATTAATGACGGAAGTGGCGCATGCCTGTGAATACCATTGCCATGCCATGTTCGTTGGCTGCAGCAATAACTTCATCGTCACGAATGGAGCCGCCCGGTTGAATAATGCAGCTGATACCTGCTTCGCCTGCACTATCGATGCCATCTCTAAACGGGAAGAAGGCATCAGATGCCATCACTGAACCTTTTACTTCAAGGCCAGCATGTTCTGCTTTTATGCCAGCAATACGTGCAGAGTTTATACGACTCATTTGGCCTGCACCTACACCGATGGTTTGACCATTTTTGCCGTAAACTATGGCATTGGATTTAACCATTTTGGCAACCTTCCAGGTGAATAACAGGTCGCGAATTTCATCTTCTGTGGGTTGACGTTCAGTTACTATTTCAAGGTCG
>CBDUPD010000545.1:0-2445 GCA_965368985.1 uncultured Spongiibacteraceae bacterium
TGCTCCGGCTCATGTCACAGAAAAACTATTCTAATTATTCAGAGCTTCCCTAGAAACTTTACCGGTCTTAATATTTAAAAATGACTTACTGATTGTGCTGTGAAATTTGACTGCATCAATGATTTCCTTGATATCTGCTTTCATTAATATCTTTCGATGAATAGCCCAAGCCGTAAATGGCCGGAGCAGCGAAGCAGCGAAGGCACGCCCACGTAGTGGGCGATGGTTGACGGCCTTGTTATGGGTAACTATAATGCTGTACATGATACTGTACAATGACAGAAAGAGGTTACTATGGATGCCATAAGCTATACCGCCGCTAGAGCTAATTTATCCAAAACAATGGAACAAGTTTGTGATGACCATTCTCCAGTGATTATTACACGAAAACGTGAATCCTCGGTAGTGATGATATCCTTGGAGGATTACCAGGCAATGGAAGAAACTGCCTACTTGCTACGATCACCTGCAAATGCCCGTCATTTACTGGAATCAATTGCTGAACTTGAAGCAGGCAAAGGTACTGAAAGAGAATTACTTGAATGAGGTTAACCTTTTCATCTAAGGCATGGGATAATTATTTATATTGGCAGAAAACAGATAAAGCCATACTAAAAAGAATTAACTTATTAATAAAAGAAATTCAACGAAACCCTTTTGAGGGTATTGGAAAACCGGAACCCTTGAAGCATGGCTTGTCAGGTTATTGGTCAAGAAGAATAAACGATGAACATCGGCTTGTTTATAAATATACTGAAGATGAGATTTTAATAGCACAGCTCAGGTATCATTACGAATATTAAAATATCGCATAATAAACTATTCATTCCCTCATGGTAGTCACCTGATGTATTACACGATTGCACAAAACCAATTGCTGTTGTTTGCTGTTCTTCACGCCAGCATGGTACCGTTAAAGCATTTGGAAGGACGGCCTAAAGATTAACCCCCTTTTCTAACGCAAAACCAAAATATCGAAAGTTCTCATTGCCTTCGTTTCTCATCTTAGCTGCACAAACTTAGATTTGGTCTTGATACTGCTCTTCAACAGTTACCGCATATCAAAAAAGTCTAAAGAGCTTATTCCGATATCCGCTAAAGATACAAACCCGCTATATGGTTTATATATTACGCGTTATAACTCGAGGTTGTGCAAACTGCCGATGCCCTGCCGCCGAGCCATGAAAGCCATAACCACTCTGTTTAGCTCCCACCCAGGGAGAATCACCAGTCGCAAAGCAATTTTTATTAATACCAATCATGCCTGATTTCAATTTGCGAGCGACCTCATTAGCCCTGATTTCATCTTGCCCATAGACAGCCGCACCTAAAGCATAAACACTTCTATTAGCTCGACATATAGCATCTTCAATATCCGAAAAATGTGTAATACAGGCAACGGGACCAAAAGTCTCTCCCCACATAATTTCCATTTCATCAGTTGCATTGGTTAGCACTGTCGGCAAGATATAGCGATCAGGATGTTCCTCTCCCCCACAAAGCACCTTTGCGCCTTTATTTACAGCATCTTCAATTTGCTTTATAACATGTTGACGTTGCTGTTCATTAATCAACGGACCAATAACTGCATCTTCATCATCCCATGGACCGACCTTAACTTCAGATGCCAATTCAGCGACGCGTTGTTCAAATGTGGCAGCAATCGATTCATCAACAAAGATGCGCTCAGTAGAAACACACATCTGCCCGGCATTTTCAAAACTGTTATCAACAGCCATTTTTGCTGCACTTTCTATGTCAGCATCATCAAGGACGATTAGCGGGTCTTTACCTCCCAACTCGAACACCACACGCTTCAAACTTCTGGCGGCAGACCTCAAAATATTAATACCTGCTCTTCTTGAACCTGTGAATGCGATAAGGTCAATATCTGCTTGAACCAACGCTTTTCCCTGCTCATCTGTCCCATAGATAACTGTCAAAACACCATCAGGGAGGTATTTATTGAGCACATTAACATAGGCTTGAGCGATTAAAGGTGTTTCTTCAGAGGGCTTTAAAACAACAGTATTCCCTGCCATAAGTGCCGGCAATACCATTGACTGCAGCATAGACATCGGATAGTTCCAGGGCGCAATGACAGCACATACCCCCAAAGGATCATAATAGATAGTTGATTCAATAGAGCCACCATCATTCACTTGAGGCTTTAATGCCTCAATCATTTCATCGGTATTGCCTTTCACAAGACTACTACAATAGGATACCTCTCCAATTCCTCTCTTTAAAGGCTTGCCCATCTCCCTACTTAAAAGATCACCAAGCATATCAGCCTGTTTATGCAAATCTTCAGCAGCTTTATTTAACATGGTTGCCCGCTCTTCAATAGGAACAGAACTCCACTTATCCAAGGCCTCATGTGCACGTGAAACAATCAATGGAATATCATTAACTGGAGTTATAATCACTTCACCGACCAAGTCT
>CBDUPD010000546.1:0-2440 GCA_965368985.1 uncultured Spongiibacteraceae bacterium
GAGGATTAGATATGAGTTATATCACATTAGAAAAAGACGCTGACGGCATATTAGAACTGATCATGGATCAGCCGGGCGAAAAAGTTAACACACTTGGCGACCCGTTCATCGAAGCCATGACAGCTGCTGTGAATGAAATTGCAGCACAAAAAGACGATATTAAAGGCGTATATATTCGTTCGGGTAAAAAGACATTCTTTGGTGGAGGTGACTTGAACAAGTTACTTGAAATGCCAACAGAAATGGACGAAGCCGAAGCTACCCGTGTTTTTGATGGCATTATGGCTGCGAAAGCTCCTTTACGTCAGCTTGAAACATTAGGTATTCCGGTTGCTGTAGGTATGAATGGCGCAGCATTGGGTGGTGGTTATGAAATCGCTTTGGCCTGTCACTACCGAGTTGCTGTTGAAGATGCGTCGATGGGTTTACCCGAAGCGCAACTGGGTTTAATGCCTGGTGCTGATGGTGTTGTACGTATGGTTCGTATGCACGGTTTAACTGAAGCGATTACTCTGGTTTCACAAGGTAAGCAATTTAAAGGTCAACGCGCTTTAGATAAAGGCTACTGTAATGAATTAGCTTCTGACGAAGCTGATATGCATAAGAAAGCCAAAGCATGGATACTGGCTAACCCTGAATCTGCACAACCATGGGATAAGCCCGGGTTTAAAATTCCTGGTGGATCTCCTGCAGATAAACAAATCGATCAGGGCCTAGAAGGTTTGCTGTATTTTGGGCCGGTAAACGTCATGGTTAATACATGGGGTAACTTCCCACATGCACAAGCCATCTTTGCCTGTATTGCTGATGTGTCACGTGTTGATTTTGCTACGGCTCAAAAAATTGAAGCACGTTACTTCCTAAGCCTGATGCGTTCTCAAATAGCTAAAAACATGATTAGTACATTCTTCTTCCAGTTGAATGATCTTGAAAATGGCGCGAGCCGTCCAAGCTTTGATGATATACCTAAAACCGATTGTAAAAAATTGGGTATTTTAGGTGCGGGCATGATGGGTGCCGGTATTGCCATGAATGCTGCACAAAAGGGTATCGAAGTTGTATTGAAAGATATCTCTCAAGAGAATGCAGACAAAGGTCTGGATTACGTTAAAACACAATGTGAAAAACTGCAAAGCAAAGGCCGTATGGATGAAGCAGGCGTTGCAGCATTGTTGGGTTTAATTAAACCGACTGCAGATGCTGCCGATTTAGCCGGTTGTGATATTGTTGTTGAAGCGGTATTTGAAGATCGCAAGATCAAATCTATCGTTACCAAAGAAACAGAAGCAGTAACTGATGCAAGCAGTGTGTTTGCCTCTAACACTTCTTCATTACCAATCACTGGTTTGGCAGAAGCTTCTGACCGCCCTGAAAACTTCATTGGTATGCACTTTTTCTCACCTGCTGAGAAAATGCCACTGGTTGAAATCATTCGTGGTGATAAAACATCTGACGAAGCATTGGCTAAAGCGTTTGATCTGGGTATTAAGCTGGGCAAAAAACCTATCATTGTTAACGACTGTGAAGGTTTCTTTACCACACGTACTATTGCTACTACCGTTGTACAAGGTGCAACCATGGTATTAGAAGGTATTAATCCGGTAATCATTGAAAATGCAGCTAAGCAAAATGGATCACCTGTTGGGCCGCTGTCAGCTATCGATGAGGTTTCGCAAGCGACGGCACATAAAAATGGTCAGCAATTACGTGCAGATAAAGAAGCACGAGGCGAAGAGGTCGATTTGAACAACCCTGCAGCCGTACTTGTTGGTAGAATGGTAGAAGAGTTTGATCGTAAAGGTAAGGTTCATGGCGGTGGTTACTACGAGTATCCAGAAGGTGGCAAGAAATATATCTGGCCTGGCATGAAAGAGCACTTTGCACCTGATGGCTACAAAGAGCTTCCATTCGAAGATATTCAAGATCGTTTGACATACTGTCAGGCTCTTGAAGCTGTTCGTTGTATGGAAGAGGGTGTAATCACTTCTGCTGCAGATGCTAACATCGGTTCTATTATGGGTATCGGTTTTCCTGCGCAAACAGGTGGTGTATTCCAGTTCATTAATGCAACAGGCGTACAAGCCTTTGCTGAGAGAGCTCAATACCTTGCTGATACTTACGGTGAAGCATTTGCTGTTCCTCAGTTATTGAAAGATAAAGCCGCCAAAGGCGAAAATTTTTAAGCTTCGCAATCTTTTATAAAGATAGTACTATCTAGTACAATAGAGGCCCGCATGATGCGGGCTTTTTTATACCTACAATCAAGGAAGAAGAATATGGAAGTTTTCAAAACCCTCAAACCCAATGATCCTGGCACAAAACGCCTGACCAGAGAATATGGCGAGAAACTCGTCGCTGTGCGTTACCGTAAATCGGCCAGTCCGGCATTGATCTATACCACAGTAGAGATAACTGTTGATCAGAAAGAATATGTTCCCGG
>CBDUPD010000547.1:0-2436 GCA_965368985.1 uncultured Spongiibacteraceae bacterium
GCCCAGTGCCTGCCTTCCCATTCTGAACCCATTGTTATCGATTGACCATCAGCTAACTGATTCTGCTCACTGTCTTTATATAGCGGGCTATGCATATCGTACTGCACTGTCAGGTGCCAACCTCTCATGACGATATAACTTAGGGAGGCACTACCAAACAGTGCAGCCTCTCTGCGTTTATAAGCCAATATATCCGGCTTTTCCATTAAAATCATTCCCACTTGCACGTCTGTAATCCAGTCATCAAATTGCCAACTGTGTGTTGAATAGATTGACAGGTCTGTACTGCCACTACCTAACCATTTATCACTATCGCCAGTAGGCATCTTAAGCAACAGGTGTATTGCATGTTGATAATCCACTACACGGCTAACTTGATAACCGGCATTGATTCGCACATCACCAACACCTTCAACAGGATCATTCAGATCAACGCTATCTTTATCCTGATAAAAAAAGAACAGCTGGTCATTTTCTACCTTATCTCTATCGCCACCGGGAAAACCAAACGCCTCATGAAAGTCGATGATAAAGTCATCAAGAAAACCTTTTTGGTGCCTGACATAGGGAAATGTCAATTCAAGCTCAAACTTTTCAAAACCCCGACGCCAGACCAGGTCAGTAACAGTGGTTTCTCCATCCACGTAAAGAGGGTCAGCTTCATCAGTTTCTACAATAAAATGACTACTGACGGTAGTATTCAATGCCAGCTCTTGCTTGCCTTCTTTAAGTTTCTCTGCAGACTTTAATTCGGGCAACCCCACGTATTGCGCAAAAGGACTATGGTTACGCACAGGAAATTGCGCATGTGCAGATACCGCCAACATCGTAAACAATACGCCACAGAGCGCGTAGCTGATGACTTTTGAGCCGGTAACAGCTACTATCGCGGTACATTGATTACTGAACTGTGTAACTCTTATGCAACTGATAGCTAAACCTCTGGTTTTATTATGCATTGTCTTGTTTTTGGGCGCTTGCGGCCAAAAGGGCCCGCTTATTTTGCCTGAAGAAAGCTCACAGCAAAAGTCTGAATAAATTAGCAATCACAGTCATTCCCGCGAAGGCGGGAATCTAATTGTAATTACCCGGTCCCGTCTTCACGGGATGACAAAATTTTTAGAAGAGCAATATGTCTTATTTTCATTTTAAAGATGATCACCTTTATGCAGAAAATGTTTCGGTACAAACCCTGACCGAACATTACGGCACACCTACTTATATATACTCACGTGCCGCTTTTGAAGCACATTATCAATCCTATGCAAAAGCAATGGGTGATGATGACCTGATCTGTTATGCCGTAAAAGCCAATTCCAATATTGCGGTTTTGAACATTCTGGCCCGTCTGGGCGCAGGCTTTGACATTGTTTCGGTTGGTGAACTTGAGCGTGTTCTGCTGGCAGGTGGCGATCCTGAAAAAGTCGTTTTTTCCGGGGTAGCAAAAACCAAAGCCGAAATGCGCCGCGCCCTGGAAGTAGGCATTCACTGTTTTAACGTTGAATCAGCCGCTGAACTTGAACGCCTGAATGAAGTGGCACTTGAAACAAAAATGGCCGCACCGGTTTCTCTGCGTGTTAACCCTGACGTTGATGCCAATACCCATCCGTATATTTCTACCGGCTTGAAAGAAAACAAGTTTGGTATTCATATTGATGATGTACTGGCGGTGTATGAGCGCGCCAATTCGCTTGAAGGTATTGATGTTGTAGGCATTGATTGCCATATCGGCTCACAACTTACCGAACTCACGCCTTTTCTTGATGCTCTCGATAAAGTGCTCGATACAATAAAATTACTGGCTGATAAAGGCATATTACTGGAACACATTGATCTTGGTGGCGGCCTGGGTGTTTGTTATCAGAATGAAACCCCACCTGATGCGTCTGATTACATCAGGCAGGTAAAAGAGAAACTGAAAGATTATTCACTGTCGCTGGTTATTGAGCCTGGCCGATCAATCGCAGCTAACGCAGGCATTATGACCACCAGGGTTGAATACCTGAAAAACAATGATGACAAACACTTTGCCATTATTGATGCCGGGATGAATGACATGATTCGACCATCACTCTATCAGGCCTGGATGGATATAAAACGTATCACCCCCGGTGACGGCCAGACAGCACACTATGATCTGGTAGGCCCTGTTTGCGAAACCGGCGATTTTATCGGCAAAGATCGTGAACTCTGCCTGCAAGCCGGCGACGTTATTGCCCAGTTTTCTGCGGGCGCCTATGGTTTCACCATGGCTTCAAATTATAATAGCCGTGGCCGTGCTGCAGAGATTATGGTTGATGGTGACAAGCATTATATTATTCGTGAACGCGAAACAATTGCCGATCTCGTTCGCGGGGAATCTGTGTTACCCTAATAAAAAATATGTCATCTCGAGCGCAGCCGAGGGATCTCCCTGTGAAATTGCGATGCCAGATA
>CBDUPD010000548.1:0-2428 GCA_965368985.1 uncultured Spongiibacteraceae bacterium
GCTGTTACCCGTCATCGTGCTGATGCTGGCTCTGTTGTTATACTGGATGTGAAAACAGGTGAGGTTTTGGCGATGGCCAGCCAGCCGGCATTTAATCCTAACTATCTTACTCAAGATGATATGAAGAATGTTAGAAATCGTGCTTTGAGTGATATCTTTGAGCCGGGGTCAACAGTCAAGCCGTTTACTGTTGTGGCAGCTCTAGAGAGCGGTAAATATAATCCTGAGACATTAGTTGATACGCGTCCTGGTCGTATAAAGGTCGGTAAGAAGACATTTATGGACCCGGTGGATTACGGGGTAATTGATGTAACTAAAGTAATTACCAAGTCAAGCCAGGTAGGAACGACAAAAATTGCCTTGTCACTCGAGCAAGAAAAGCTGCATGAGATATTTTTTCGGATGGGGTTAGGGCAATACGTGGGAACCGGATTTCCGGGAGAAAGTACAGGGCTTTTGCCTAATTATAGTAATTGGAAGCCTGTAGAGCAGGCGACATTTTCTTTTGGATATGGTCTATCGGTAACTGCTCTGCAGCTGGCTCAGGCATATGCTGTTCTGGCTAATAATGGAATTAAGAAACCTGTTAGTTTGACGCGTAATAAAGTAGAGATGGAGGGTGAGCAAGTTATTAGCAAAAAAATAGCTGGTAATATTGTTGATATGTTAGAAACGGTGACTGGGTTACATGGTACAGCTAAAAAAGCAGTAACAGATGCTTATTCTGTGGCTGGTAAGACGGGTACTTCTCATAAAGTAGGAAAAGATGGCTATGAGTCTGGTAAATATATGTCGATATTCGCGGGGCTTGCGCCTGTGGAGTCGCCACGTTTGGTGGCCGTTGTTGTTATTGATGATCCAAAGGGTAAGGAGTATTACGGAGGGGAAGTTGCTGCTCCAGTATTTTCCGAGATTATGTCAGACAGTTTGCGAGTGTTAAATGTGGCGCCTGATAAGTTAAATCAGTCATCGCATGAGACACTATTAGTGGCGGGGGATTGATCATGTTATCAAAATCACTTTCGTCATTAGTTGAGCAGCCAATTGTTGGAGCGGATGTTCTTGTTTCCGGTATAACTCTTGATAGCCGGGCAGTAGAGGCAGGCAACCTGTTTTGTGCCATGAAAGGCGAGTGTTTTGATGGGCATGAATTTATAGGTCTTGCTGTGGAAAATGGTGCTTCTGCTGTTGCTGTTGAATCAGCAGAATATATAAAAGATGATCGGGTTAGTTATGTTGTTTCTAGTACATTAAAAGCAGAAGTAGGAAATATTGCTTCACGTTTTTATAACGAGCCTACAAAAGATATGTCAGTGATTGGTGTGACGGGTACTAATGGCAAGACATCGATTAGTCGTTATGTGTCACAGCTGCATGCTCTGTTAAATATGGAGTGCGGTGAAATTGGTACACTTGGTATTCAGTTTGGTGGAAAGACAGTAGAGACAAAAAACACTACACCCGATGCAATCACTTTGCAGCGATATTTTTATAATATGTTGCAAGCGGGTGTAACAAAGGTGGTTATGGAAGTGTCTTCGCATGCCATGGTTCAGAATCGATGTCAGGGTGTACATTTCTCAACAGCTGTATATTCAAATATCTCGCATGATCATCTGGACTACCATGGAAGTTTTGATGCATACCTTGATGCGAAAATAAAATTATTTTCTTTGCCAGATTTACCGTTGGCTATCGTAAATCTGGATGATGGTTATAGTGAAAGAGTTATCGGTGCGGTTAATAAGAATGCAAAATTACTGACATATTCATTAAATAATGAAATGGCAGATGTCTATCTTTCGGGTTTGCATAATGTTGATGGTAGATATAAGGCAGTATTACATTATCTGGATGAAGCTGTAGAAATTGAAACGCGGCTGGTTGGTGAATTCAATCTTTATAACTTGCTTGCGGCATTCATAGTTGTGTGTGAGCAGGGGTTTGCTGTTGATGATGTGGCCAGGTTGTGTGGAGAAATTTCTCCGGTGCCTGGGCGAATGGAATTGGTGGAAAATAATCGGGGTGTAACAGCCATAGTCGATTATGCTCATACCCCGGATGCCCTGGAAAATGTATTGCAAAGCTTGAGACAAACAGTCAAGGGTAGAATTATTACTGTTTTCGGTTGCGGTGGAGATAGAGATAAAGGCAAGCGCTCAAAGATGGCCTCTATAGCAGAAAAATATTCAGATTATGTGGTGATCACTTCAGACAATCCACGTAATGAAGAGGTTAGTGAGATTAATCGACAGATAGAAGCCGGTATGTCTTCAGGCAGTGATTGTTACAGTGTTTTTGATAATCGAGAGCAGGCTATTAACTATGCAGTAGATATGGCGTCAGACTTTGATTGTGTATTACTTGCCGGAAAAGGACATGAAAAAACGCAGATAATGGGTGATAAGGTTTATCCATTTGATGATGT
>CBDUPD010000549.1:0-2424 GCA_965368985.1 uncultured Spongiibacteraceae bacterium
TTTACTTAGGCCCCATAAAGATACTCTCATAAACAGTGGAGATCGCCGGGTTATTGATCACATTCGCCTTGAACTCAATCGGCGTTAAAGCTTTGTTAATGTCCTCAGCATGAACGCGTACCAACGCCGTCAAAGGTACTACTTTGCCCGGCTCCACAGTGATTTGGTCATTCATACCATGCAAGGTCGCGCCCTCAAGACCACTCAACTGATAACGCACTTCTATCGCTTGCTGGGTTTTATTCAGCAGCTTCAGCGTGTATTTGTTTTGTATCGACCCATCACTGAGTTTAACGAACAATGGTTGACGGTTATGGATAACTTTAAATTCGGTCGGTGACAGGGTGGCAAAACCATACATTATGCCGGCCAAAGCGGTGAGTAAGATAACGCTATAAATAATCACTCGTGGCCGTTTGTATAAGGGTAAGACGTTGGCATCGTGATGCAGTTCCTTATACGAGGCATAACGGATAAGCCCGCGTGGTTGGTCGGTTTTGTCCATGATGCTGTCACAGGCATCAATGCACATGCCACAGGTAATACAGCCTTCTTGTTGGCCTTTACGGATATCAATACCAGTCGGACAGACAGCAACGCAGACTTTGCAGTCAATGCAGCTGCCTTTGTTGGTATCTACTTGACCTTTTTTGAGTTTACCGCGAGGTTCACCACGCTCTGCATCGTAGGCGGGTAAAACAGTGTCCTGGTCATACATGACGCCTTGCAGACGGGCATAAGGGCATAGCCAGAAGCAGACTTGTTCGCGCATAAAGCCGGCAAAGACATAGGTGAAAATGCCAAAGGTGGCCATGGAAATCCACACAGGCAACGGGGCTTGCAAGGTAAAGATATCACCCCACAGTGCAAAGGCGTCGGTAAACCAGGCGGCAAAGGAGATACCGGTGAGTAAGGCGATGGCTATCCATAAGCTGTGTTTGGCACTAACACGCCAGAGTTTGTCGATACTCCACGGGGCTTGTTTGAATTTATGGGCTTTTTGTGGGGTGTCGCCTTCAAACTTGGTTTCAATATAGGTATAAATATCGGTCCAGACGGTTTGGAAACAGAAGTAACCACAAAACACACGCCCGGCGACACTGGTCACCGCAGCCAGTAAGATGGCAAAAAACAGCAGCGTTAACGATAGCATCCAGATGTCTTGGGGAAAGACGGTGAGTTCGAACAGGTTGAATTGGCGATTGGGAATATCAAACAAGATGGCTTGCTGGCCATCCCAACGCAGATAAGGACCGATAAAGAAGATCGACCAAATCGACATGCCAAGCCATTTCAGATTCCTAAAACGGCCTTTCAGACGCTTGGCTACGACCTTTTCGCCACCCGCATTAATGTGCCAGTCGGAGACTTCGTCGTAAATAGCAGAGGTATCGATCACACTGCTAGATTGCTCTTCACTCATGCTCAGTCCCGTTAAATAGGCCAAATAAGGCTGCTTTCGACGTGCGTTATATGCACTATGCCTTTATACCGTGGTGATAAAAAAAGCCGACATGTGTCGGCTTTTATTGAATGAAAACACTGACAATCAGTCTTGTGATTTATCATCCATATTTTTTACTATGTTATAGACAATCACCGCCACTACAACGATGCATATAACGACGCTAGCAATAGAACCGATAACAACGGCATCAAACCCCATAATTTAATCCTTTGATTTTATTGATTCAGTGAAACTTGGTACAGCTTATGTGCCATCTCTATTCTAGGGTTTCACCACCACCGAACTGGTGAACGTAGACTGCCAGCTTCTTGATTTCTGTTTCAGTCAGACGTTCTGTTTCCGTGCCATCGTATTCAGGCTCTTCTTCCCACTGTAAGGCTTCCAGTTTGACTGCTAACTTTTCATTCCAAGACGGCATCACCGCGATACGGGTTTGTGGATCAGAAGGATCGTTCACACCATGCAAAATAGTGTGCCGAATTTCTGCTTCTTCCCCAGAAAAACGCCAGATTTGATCGGTCAGGTTGGCAGAGCCTAACTGCTGAATACCCTTACCATCAGCACCGTGACAACCGACACAGCCTTTCTCATTGAAAAGTTTCCATCCTGCCTCAGTAGCTTTACCTTCGGCCGCATTCATCACAAATTGCACCAGACCATCAACTTCTTCTGGTTTCAATGTTTTTGCATGAGACATCATCATGCCCTGACGACCTTGGGCTAGGGTTGCCACGATGGTATTAACATCACCACCATACAACCAATCATCATCAGCCAAAATTGGGTAGCCAGAACCTGCAGCAGGAATACCGCCCGTACCATGACAGGCCGCACAGTTATCGCCATAAAGAACTTTACTTGAGCCAACGGCATAGTTACGCATTTCTGGATCAGCCAAAATTTCTTCGGCGGTCATCGCGGCTAGTTTTTCTTCAAATGGCGCCCGCTTTTCTTGA
>CBDUPD010000550.1:0-2417 GCA_965368985.1 uncultured Spongiibacteraceae bacterium
ACCACCACCGATAACAGCAACTTCCTTGCCACGGTAGAAGAATCCGTCACAGGTAGCACAGGCGCTCACACCTTTACCCATGAATGCTTCTTCAGAATCGAGGCCAAGATATTGAGCTGAAGCACCAGTAGCAATAATAAGCGCATCGCAGGTGTAATTTGCCGAGTTACCAAATAATTTAAAAGGTTTTTCTGAAAGGTCTGTTGTTTCAATATGATCGAAGATAACTTGTGTTTCAAAACGTTCAGCATGTTCCTGCATACGCATCATGAGTTCAGGGCCCTGAACACCCTTTGGATCACCCGGCCAATTGTCTACTTCTGTTGTAGTTGTCAGTTGTCCACCTTGTTGCATACCGGTAAGAACAACCGGGTTTAAATTGGCACGAGCAGCATAAACTGCAGCAGTGTAACCAGCGGGGCCGGAACCTAGAATAATTAGCTGGTGATGTTGGAAATCACTCATAAAACACCTTAAATGTATTGTTCAGTTAGTCTATTAAAATAAATATTGAGGGTTGGTATTGTAATGGTTTATTTGTTGACTACCAGTAAAGATAATTAATGGCGACTATAAATTTTCTTAATCCCCAGGTAAACGCACATAAACTGCTCAAATTCAGGTAAATAGTTTGTTTAAATGTTGCTGTAACTACCAAAAAGGGTGGCTAATAAGCTATCATCAAACCTTCAAATAACAAAAATCATCCATGCTATGGGAAAGAAGAAGTCAGCGGCCAATACTGCACCTGAAACCAGCGAATTGCAGAGTAAATTAGCCATGCGAGCCATTGAGGGCTTGTTTGTGTTTACTGTTGCCCTGGCTGCCTATTTTATCATTGCTTTATTGAGTTACGACTCAGGTGATCCGGGTTGGTCTTATATTGGCGGCTCAGATACAGTAAATAATGCAGCGGGCAGAAGTGGCGCCTGGGTAGCTGATGTCCTGTTCTCTCTTATTGGTTACACAGCCTATGTATTGCCATTAATCATTATCTATCGGGCATGGCTGTTTTTTCGTTATAAAGATGAGTTTGATAGTGCAGATTGGCCGAGTGCTGTTATCGCATTTATTGGTGTTGTTATTGTTGTAATCAGCCTTACTGGATTATCAGCTATTAATTCTTTACCTGATGAATCACCTTTCCCTTTTGGCAATGGGGGTATGCTTGGCGAAATGTTGGCGTTAGAATTTTTGAAAAGCTTCGGCCTTATTGGTGGCAGGTTGATCTTATTCGCACTATTTTTCATCGGCATTACTATTTTTACTGATATCTCCTGGTTAAAACTAATAGAGAGAGTGGGTGAGTTTGTTGTTGTAAAAGTGCCGCATCTGTTTGATTGGATCAAACAATTAAAAGAGCGCAGAGTGCAGAAAGCGCAAGAAAACAAGCAGGCTAAAGAAAGTATTGAACATCGTAAAATTCAGATACAGGCAGAGAAGGTTAAACAGGAAAAGCGTATTCCACCAAAAATTACTTTGCCTGACCCCAAGCCTCCAGAGCCAAGCAAGCGTGTTATAAAAGAACAACAAAAGCAGTTATTTGAAGATAGTGGCGAGTCTTTGCCAGAAATCAGTTTGTTGCTGAAGGCACCTGTTGATCCGGATAAAGGATATTCCCCGGAGACTCTCGAAAAGCTCTCTCGTTTGCTTGAACATAAACTTCTCGATTTCAAAATCGAGGCTGTAGTTACTGATGTTTATCCTGGCCCTGTAATTACCCGTTTTGAAATTCAACCTTCTGCAGGAACAAAAGTAAGTACCATTAGTAACCTTGCGAAAGATATTGCTCGTTCTTTGGCGGTTGTCAGTGTGCGGGTAGTTGAAGTTATTGCCGGTAAATCAGTTATAGGTATAGAAATACCCAATGAAGACAGAGAAATTGTTTATTTCAGTCAGGTTATCGGTTCTAAAGCATTTGATGAATCAAAATCTCCACTAACCATGGCTCTTGGGCATGATATTGCAGGCAGGCCTGTAGTTGCCGATCTTGCTAAAATGCCGCATTTACTGGTTGCTGGAACAACTGGGTCAGGTAAAAGTGTAGGTGTAAATGCCATGCTTATGAGCCTGTTGTTTAAATCGACTCCTGATGAAGTTCGTTTGATTCTTGTTGATCCCAAAATGCTGGAGCTCTCAATTTACGATGGTATACCTCATCTTTTGACGCCGGTTATAACTGACATGAAAGATGCTGCCAATGGCTTGCGGTGGTGTGTGGCAGAAATGGAGCGCCGTTATAAGTTGATGTCAAAACTTGGTGTAAGAAATGTCTCCGGGTTTAATAAAAAAGTACTGGATGCAGAAAAAGCTGGCGAACCAATTCTTGACCCACTATGGGAGGCTGATCTTGAGTTTATGGCGGGTGAAGATGTACCACCAGCACCACCGTTAACAACATTGCCATATATTGTCGT
>CBDUPD010000551.1:0-2410 GCA_965368985.1 uncultured Spongiibacteraceae bacterium
GCATTTTGGGGACAAATTTCCTTTAGTCATGCAAACAGATAATGCCCAAACTGCTCAATATTTATTGAAGAGCATGAAAGCAGCCGCCTACTTACCCGAAGTAGTATCAGAGCATCAAGAAGAACTGATTTGTATCGACAATAAATATGCCCCCGTTTTCAAACGTAAAGTTTATGCCTGCTTTAATACTGACTCGGAAAACAAACACAACATCAAGAAACTGATTGAAGATTTACAGTTTTAAGAACCGATGTACTGCACGCATCCCAATAACAGAAATATGCTCGCTGAATAGCTTGAAAAGAAACCCTGAGAATCAATTAGTGCCAGATGGTATCTTGGTAAAGATACACCATAACTGTTGAAGCATTCCAAACAGTACCAGCAACCACGCTCCGAGTGCAACCCAGATCATTAGCTCAGAGATCCATTCCAAGGGTGGAAACTCAGCAGCAAGCCCAAGACGAGCACTGGCAACTGAATACATACCCAGCGGGAACACAAAGCTCCACAATGTCGGCTCGTACTCCAGAGGCAAACGGTTAACGCCATGCTTCCATACACCAAACAACACCAGCATCGGTATCCACCACGTTCCCCAACTCCAGATCATCATGGTAATACCATCTATGAAGGGACGCTGCATCTCAAGGAAAGACAAATTTGATTCTTCCAGCAACAATGCGGTGCCTGCATTTGCACTGATAGCTGCAGCCCCCATCGTTACCCACAGCAAAGGCGAAATATCATGTGGGCGCAGATTAAGAAAGAAAATACGATAACAAAACAGAGTAACGAAGATACCATAAAAAACCAGCCCCAACCCCCAGAGCATATGTACTTCAACCATCATGTACACCGCATACTGTCCAAGGTCGGGAGCAATTGTGGCGCCAAGCAATACCAGTGATTGTGTACCAACAATAGAAATCAGCCAGCCGCCATGCACAATATTAACGTTATGCTCATGTGTTAAAAAGGTCAACACACTGAATGACAAATATAGCAACAAACACCAGTCGGCAAATCCCATTACCCAGCAAGCAAGCGCAAGTGAAACATAGCCCCGATCGTGTAACAGTAGCCCGATAATATCAGTTGCCGCCACGAGCGTGAAAAATGCAAATACCATACGTGGATTAAGCAAATCAATGCGCACCGCTCTACCAAAACGAAGCAGGCGCACCAGACTCAACACCAACAATGAAATCCAGGCAGCGATTGCAAAAATACAAAAGGCATCTGATAGCCATATTTGTTGCTGAATACCGAAACCGATAGAGATTATGCCGCTGGCCATCACCATAGCAAAATTACCAGGATGCAGAGCCTGAAGAGGAAGAATACGTGAGTCTGTACTTGTGGGCGTAGTCATGAAAATAGCCTGAGCAATTCTTATTATTATCAGTTTGTTATTCAACAACCTGTCGAGTTAAGCTTCAAACAGTGTAGTCACTTACCGCCCTTTAAGGTAGAAAAAGTCAAGGTTATATTGACAACAATCCCGATCCAGATCCCAAATTCCCTTCGAACAACCTGAATCTAGGCATCACCTACCGGATCTAACTTGGTCAATATACCAACATCTGCATCGAGCCTCACTCGATCACCCGTATTAAATGTTGAGGTGGCCACCTGCATATTCACAATACAAGGCAATCCATATTCACGTGCTATTACTGCACCGTGAGAAACCGCACTACCCACATCAGTTGCCAAACCGGCAATCAGACTAAAATATGGCGTCCAGCCAACATCTGTAACCGGAGCTATTAAAATCTCACCTGGCTGCAACTCGGCAGCTTCTTTAATATTGTGGGCTACTCTGGCAATACCTTCTATAACACCTTTGCTTACAGGCCTTCCTGCCAATTGGCCATCAACAAGCTCTGTTTGTACTCTATCTACAGGCTGAGGAATGCCCACAGAAATATCACTAAAACTCAATCGCTGCTGATATTCATAACTAACCTTACGCTTAATAACATGCTGCGCCATTTCAGGTGTTTTCCCTGCAATAAAATCAGCCAGTTCTTCATGGGTAAAAAAGTACACCAGATCTGCACTTTCTATCTTACCTTCTTTCTCTAACAACTTACCCAATTCTTTATAACCACGCTTAAGTATATGCGTAACCTTCACCATCATTGACTTGGTTTGCTCTCTTCGTCGAATGGCAGCATGCACCTTGGGCAATAACCAGCGAATCAGAAACGGCTGCGAAGCCATATCAATCTGTGTCTCTTCAATGTGATGAACAGGAGCCCCCTGATAATAGGCTGCCAGAGAAGCCTGCATTGACTCAATCAATTTTTCAGGCTCGTCTATCCAGGCCTGCTCCATAATACATAATTCCCGATAAGAACGATGACCATGTAACTCCAAAAAGTTCTGAAATGCGATAGTTACA
>CBDUPD010000552.1:0-2409 GCA_965368985.1 uncultured Spongiibacteraceae bacterium
CAGTTAATGCTGAATCGAAACCAGTATTTACTGTGAATATTATTACCGACAAAATCTCCCTTGCTATGTTTTACCCATAAATGGTCAAGCTCTCCTGATTCTATATCTGTCGCAGTATAGGTATGTTCAGGGTCTTCAATGGTTTCTATATAGGGGGCGATATCCCATGGCTGACTTAAGTTGTCGAGTACAAGAATATTATTGTCATTAGCATGGGCGACAAGGGGTAGGAAAACAAAGATCAATATTGTAGTTATTACTTTAACTATCATATGTATATCGTAGCATAATACCTCTGGTTTGTATTTTTCTTACAAGCAGATATGTAGGTATATCGGTGTGTTTTTACATTGCTTCACAATGGGGCATGTTTTCTATTTGTAGTAGCCAATGGGTTAAAAAATATACTCTTTTGGCTCTGTAAATTTACAAATAACAAAAGATCAACAAAAAAAGCTACACTGGATGTGGTCAAAAGGTGATAGAGGGTTGTATTTTGTTAGTTGGTTAACAATGTATCATTTTGTTTTATCAAGTTACTACGTCGGTATTACTGATGGTGAAATCTACACAGCTTAGTCATTCGCAACCAGCGCTAACAGGGTTGGTAGAATCTGCCTGCCTGTATCTGTTTTTTCTTGTAATAAATATGCCGGCTTTTGCTATAGAGCAAACAGATGTAATCGGCAACAGTTGTATTGACATTATCTCTCCTGAAAAATTTTATAGCCTTGACCCTGTTTTTGATAAAGAGCTTCTGGATCAAGCGAAAGGCTTGCTCATCAATAAAATAACAATATACAGTCTTGATGTATTTAATGAGTCTGACCCTGATGAAAATAACTGGTTATATCGTGGGCTAAATAAGCTTCATATTAATACCCGTGCCTATGTGATTCGGTCTCAATTGCTTTTTAATGTTGGTGAGACCCTGAATATACGTGTGGCGCATGAAACAGAACGCTTATTGCGATCGAGAAGTTATTTTGTGGATGCAATTATTGTCCCGGAAACTATCTGTGGAAGCACTGTTAACCTTGCTGTTATCACCAGGGATAACTGGAGTTTGCAACCTGAAGCCTATGCAAGCCGCACAGGTGGAGAGTCAAGATCAGGTGCGGGGTTTGTAGAAGGTAATTTGCTGGGAACTGGCAATAGTGCAGCGATAGAATATACCGAAGAAGGTGATGAAACCAAGTATGCCTATTCATTAACTACCCCTCATTTATTCTCAAGTCGCTGGAGATCAAGCATTATTTATGCGCCTACAAATGATGGTGTGGAACAGCGGTTTAGTTTGTCGCGGCCTTTTTATTCATTGAAGGCAACATGGTCAGCGGGTGTGTTCTATGATCGAGTCAGGGAGGTTAAAGAGATTAAACATACAAATCAAACTCTCAATGAATATGAAAAAGACAGCACTATATATAGAGGTTTTTTCGGGTTTTCTGATGGCTTGCAAAATAATTATAGTAACCGCTGGATATTCTCTTTAAACCAGGAGATAAAACATTTTGATAAAACAAAAGATACTGTACTGGAAATACCTGACGACAGAACTCTAACGTATCCAGCTATTGCTTATGTAAGCATTGAAGATAATTTTTCAACTTTCAAAAATCTCAATCAAATTCATCGTACCGAGGATATTTCTTTAGGTAAAGAGATGCGGATGGAATTAGGTTATGGCGCCAATTATTTTGATAATGATCACGCATTTATTCATCTGAAAGGTAGTTATTCTGATGCCATAGGCTACGGTAAGCACCATTTGGCAAAATTTAAATCTGAAATTGATGGGCGATGGATTAGTCACAATGATGAATTTGAAAATACCGTTATCTTAAATGAGGTCTCCTACAATTATATGAGCAGTAAAAAACGTAGATGGTTTGGAAGTTTGCGTTACGATATCGGGTTAGGGTTAGAAGATGATATGTTGCTAACCTTTGAAGACGAATACCTGTTGAGAGGTTATCCCAGTGAATACCAAAGAGGTAATCGTCGGTGTCTGGCGACTATTGAGCGCCGTTATTTTTCAGATGTTCATATATTTAACCTGATTCGTGCAGGAGCCGTCATTTTTACCGATATAGGAAGAGTCTGGCAAACTGGTGCCACCCATGAAACTAATACGTTAGCTGATGTTGGTTTCGGATTTCGTTTCAGCTCAAGCAAAGTGCAAATGGGTAATATACTTCATATAGATATAGCAATGCCGTTGGTAGATAGGGATAAGGTAGATAGTTACCAGTTTACAATCAAGGGTTCATCATCATTTTAGCCTTCGCTTATGCGGTAAACCCTTTCGACATTTTGATAGCTCTTTTAGTGAAGCCTGATAGTTGAGAGGCTTTGCATGTTTTTACAAAATAAAAAGCCTGACGATCAGGTCTTCAAAACAGAAAA
>CBDUPD010000553.1:0-2407 GCA_965368985.1 uncultured Spongiibacteraceae bacterium
TGCTAACAGGAATGCCATTTGGTTTGGGGAGTTTTCGTAGAGCGAAGAAACTATAGGAGCGGCTTCATTAATTTTGTCGGCTGCCATTAGAGAAAGCGCCAAGCCATATTCGCTAGCTTTTGAGAATTTTGCTGTTTTTATTTCGTCTCGAAATTGTTTGGCAGCTATTTCAGGGTTATCAGAGGCTAAAAAAGCTAGCCTTGCTTTAATCAGATGAAATGCAAAGCTGTCCTGGTCATTACGTTTTGGATATTCTCTGGCCTGGTTCATTGCGTCTGATACACGACTCTCGGCAAGCGGATGTGTCATTAAAAAATCATATTGTTTTATGTCTTGTCTATAGCGTGTTGCAACCAGCATATGTTGGAACATATGCGCAATAGCTTCAGGGTTCATCTTGGCATCAGCCAGCGTTTGCATGCCAATACGGTCAGCTTCCTGTTCTTGCAGGCGACTGTATTTTAGTCGGTTATCAATAGCTGCAGCCTGGGTAGCTGTTAAAGCAGCGATACCTGCATCTCCCCCACTGGTTGCCATAATTAACAGGCTGCCCAGAAGGGCGGCCATGGTTGCCAGACTTTGGGCTTTTTGTCTTCCTATAGAGCGTGCATAGTGGCGTTGGCTTAGATGGGCAAGTTCATGGGCAATAACCGAGCTAAGCTGGTCTTCTGTTTCGGCATATCTGAACAATCCTGTATTAATGCCCATGACATTTCCTGGAACAGCAAAAGCATTGAATGCCTTGCTGTCTACAACAACAAGACTAAAGTATTTTTCTGATATTGGGCTATAAAAAGTCAATCGCTGTATTAATTCATGTAAATAGGCGTAAGTCAGTGGGTCTTCACTGATGGGTGCTTGTCTTCTAAATGCGCGTAGCCAGCTTTGTCCGGTTTGATATTCTTCCTGGAGAGAAACGATAGATGACGAGCCATCGCCAAGGTCAGGCAGGTTGTATGTGTCAGCTAGGGCAATATTGGTTAATAATAACCAAGAAATAACCAATATCCGTAAAAAAAAACTGAAATTCATCGTAAACTATATACTCTTATGAGTGATAATTGTCGCAGCAAAGTAGTTACAAAGCCAGTATGCTATCTGAACGTTAAAACGTAAGTAAATTCCGAAGATAGATGAATTGAGGGTATATTTTGTCATCAAATAGTGAAACAGTCATTGATGCAACGGTTGATGCAAGAGGTTTGCAGTGTCCTATGCCGTTACTTAAGGCAAAGCAGGCACTTAACAAGCTTCATTCAGGGCAATTGCTTGAGGTATTGGCAACTGATTCAGGGTCATATAAAGATTTTCATGTGTTTGTAAAGCAAAGTCATCATGAACTCTTATTGGCGGATGAATCTAATAATGAATATCGCTATTTAATAAAAAAAGTATAGTTACCTGTTCAGGGTGGCTATAAATACCAGGTTATAACAATGATACAAGTTTTTAAAAAATGGATTGCACGATATTTTGCTGATGAAGAGGCCATAACTTTATTACTTCTTCTCGTGGCGGGATTGCTTACGATTGTATTTGCCGGCGATATCATCGCGCCGATATTGGCGAGCGTAATTATTGCTTACCTGCTTCAGGGGTTGGTGCAAAAGTTTTCCCGGTGGATGCCACAAGCTGTGTCGGTTACGCTGACATTTCTTCTCTTTGCGGGTGGCTTTTTGGCGTCAATTCTTTTGGTGGTGCCAATTATCGGTAGGCAGGTTTCAGGGCTGGTTAAGGAACTGCCGGTAATTGCATCCAAGTTACAAGTGTTCTTGATCGATTTACAAAAAGAATACCCGGAGATCTTGTCGCAAGAACAAACCCAGGGCTTGGTCAGTCTGGCTACTCAAAAAGCAGGAACGTGGGGAGAGACGATATTGTCGTTTTCTCTGGCATCATTGCCCAACCTGTTTGCCATGATGGTTTATGGGGTATTAATCCCACTGATGGTGTTCTTCTTTCTTAAAGATAAAGACAAAATCATTGGCTGGTTAACCCATTTTCTACCTGATGAGCGTCCTTTGATGCGGGTTATCGGCAAAGAGATGAATATGCAGGTGGCTAATTATGCACGGGGCAAGGCAGTCGAGGTGCTATTGGTGGGTGGCGTTACGTACATAACGTTTGTCTGGATGGGGTTAAACTATGCTGCACTGTTAGGATTGCTGGTTGGATTGTCGGTGATAATTCCTTATATAGGAGCAGTAGTTGTTACGGTGCCGGTTGTGGCAATTTCATTTTTTCAGTGGGGTATGACCGATTCGTTTGGTTATGTGTTGTTGGCATATGGCATTATTCAGTTTCTGGATGGCAATGTCCTGGTTCCATTTCTGTTTTCAGAGGCGGTAAATATGCACCCTGTGGCGATTATTATTGCGGTTTTGGTTTTTGGTGGCTTATGGGGTTT
>CBDUPD010000554.1:0-2399 GCA_965368985.1 uncultured Spongiibacteraceae bacterium
AAGCAGATATCAGGTGAATTTTTATCAAAGTTATTTGATGTGCTGTTCTGAGACAAAAGCAGTCCATCTAGGAAATCTAGAAACACATTTCGTTAGTGACCAAGTAGCTGTTGACTGATTTTTGAAATGCGCCAGCTCTACTTTGAAAGCGGCACATAAAGCTAGCGCGTAGGCTGGGGTGAGTTTACGAACCCCAGCGTATTGTTGGTGGGCAAGTGTTGGGGTTCATTCTTCACCACCAACCTACATCAATCACCCGTTAGCAGCAGTTCAACCATTCTGAACTGCAGCTATTGAGAAGCAATCTTTGATGCTTATGAATGGCAACTAATGGCCGAATGCGGAACTCATAAACAATCCATTTTTATATATGTTGAGCTGCAACTATCGGAGGTATTGCAGCACATGCTATAAGATGAACCTGGGACTGCTAATCAACAAAAGCAGCTTGTAGCTATAGGATATAAAGTACAAACAATATTAATCCTGCAAAACAGTAACTTCAATTAACTAGCAGTATATGTTATTGATAAATATAATATTTTTTATCCACGCTAATAATTTCATCTTATGCCTTAATTTTGGTAAATAATTTCATTTTTTGCGCCCATTTTCTTGCAACTTATGGTGACCCTTAGGTGCTAAGTTATTGTTTTATAGATAACTGTAGTTTCACTTTATGCCTTACTCCACAGATGCAACACAAACCCGGCTTCTTCTAGCCGGTTTTTTTTATGCGGGTTTTTTATTGACTGCAGGGCTGTTATTCCGACCGCAGCGGAAGAGCCTCCGCCAACAAAGCAAGCATTCCAATATTCAAGAGATCCCTCGACTATGCTTGGGATGACAACAAGACAGCAATCAGGCCTACCTCTTCTTTAAATTCTTATCTGTCATCACTGAACGAATCATCTTGCCCAGCTTCTTATCCTTGTCTCTTTTTTCAGAAAGGCTGGCTGAATTGAAAGCATCTTCCCGTTGCAACTTATGAAAACTTTGCAACCGTCGCAATGCCAACTCGCCTGACTCAATGGCAGATTGTACTGCACAACCGGGTTCACTTTCATGATGACAGTCACCAAACTTACACTGTCGAGACAGCTGCATAATATCTGCAAAGGTTTCTTCTATACCCTCCTCACTATTAGCCAGTTGCAACTGACGCATTCCCGGTGTATCGAGTACAAGGCCACCATAGGTCGTATCATCACTTGCGATAATATGCAAAGAACGGCCTGTTGTGGTATGCCGACCTTTACTATCGTCTTCCCGAATGCTGTGAGTATCCTGAGCGGCATCATCTAACAAGGTATTTACCAAAGTAGACTTACCCACACCTGATGATCCTAACAGGGCCAAAGTCTTTCCAGGCTTGCACCATGGGGCCAACTGACTTTTACAACTGGCATCCAGTGTATTAAGAGCGACTACCATCAAAAACGGATCAAGACTTTGAATCTGTGAGATATAGTCATTCACGACTTCTTGTGATTCACACAGGTCTGCTTTGCTGAGCACAACGACAGGCTCTACTCCGGCGTCGTTTGCCAATACCAGATAGCGCTCGATTCTATTCAGATTAAAATCATGATTTAACGAGCAAACAATAAAAAGCGTATCAACATTCGCGGCTAATAATTGCTCATCTACCTTTGTGCCTGCGGCTTTACGACTAAATACTGACAAACGGTCCAATAGACGATGAATCTTCTGGCCCTCATCCAGCAGCACCCAATCACCCACTGTCAAACGTTGCTGTTCATCTGACGATTTAGCTTGTGTCTTAATCGTTAACGGGCCACCTTCTGTCAATACCACCAGTTCACTTTTATGTTGCATCACGATTCGGGCGGGCATATAGACCTCCCATTCTTCAAGAGAAAGCTGCTGTTGGAAAGTATTGTTCCAGCCTAACTCTTGTAGAGAGTGACTGGATTTCTCATTATTACCTGACATCATTCTTTGCTGCTATCTACTCACCAACGCCTGGAAGTTTGTTGATGATGGCAGTGGATGTGTCACCAACGCTTTTTATGATATTGACAGATTTGGTGCCCACATCTTTAACAATATTATGTACCGCACGCGAGGGCGCCACTTTTGAGCTATGGTCTCCATTGCATGGAGAGCCATTTAAATACAGATGAAATGAACGGGCGTATACCTGCTCTTGTCCTTTATATTGTTTTTGCTTCAGGCCAGCGATCAATTCTTTATTGAATGAATCATCACAGTCACAATTCAAGTATCCCTTTTTCTCGTAACAAAAATCATGTTTCTTACAAGACTCATCCAACAGGTCCACTGGATCATCAGCATTAATCATATCTTTTGGATGATTTGCACCACACCAATTACCGTATAAAGGCATTGCTTTCTCAGCCAAAGAAGTTGATTCA
>CBDUPD010000555.1:0-2397 GCA_965368985.1 uncultured Spongiibacteraceae bacterium
TATGTAGATTATAAAGAGTTCTCTGCATTTATTGAGACGGCCTTTCGTGGTCATGAAGAAATAAGGATGATTGCATGGGTACCATATGTTCCCATTACCGAGTTAATAAAATTTGAATGGCGGTCAAAAAAAGAGGGCTATCCCTTTTATGAAGTTGTTGAGTTTGATGCGTCAAACAACAAGCAAGCTGTATCATCACGCGCAGCCTATTATCCGATACAGTATGTACACCCAGGGAATCAAACTGCATTGAATCATGCTGGTGTGGATGTGGCTTCGATTCCACGTTTTCAGGCAGCCATTGATGAACTTGATGAAAGTCGTAAAATTATTAATGTGTCTGGAGATGTCTTTTCGAATAATTATCCAAATATAATAACCTTGTTATATCCGGTATTTAAAAATACAGATGAAGCTTCACAAAACAGCAGCACTGTTTTTGGCCTTATTCTGCAGGAAGTTGACGTTGGTGAATTTGTAGAATATGTCTATCGAAAACAAATAAAGCAGGTTGGAGGCTTTGATATTTACATTTTTGATCAGACTGAAAATAAACAGCTTATTTATTTTCATGCTTCCCGGGCTCGTAAACAGATTGTTAGCCCAATGTCTTTTGACCAATTACTCAAACAGCCTTATACATCTAATTCAGAACTCAGTTTTGCAGGGAGTTCCTGGCATTTAGTGATGAGTCCTATTCCTGGACGTTATGATCCGTACTTAACAGTATTACCCTGGATATGTTTATCTATTGCTCTCATGTTTACGTTAATGATCACTTTTTATGTTTATCGCGTACGAAAAGAGCAGAGTAGAATCGAGCGGGTGGTTACTTTGCGTACCGAGGAGTTAAAGGAAAGTCAGGAAAAGATTCGCTCTATTGTCAACACAGTTATCGATGGCATTATCACGATTGATTCTAAAGGGAGCATAACTTCATTTAATAAAGCAGCTTCGGATATCTTTGGGTATGAAGAGCAAGAAGTGATGGGAAAAAATGTCAAATGTTTAATGCCAGAAAATTACAGTAAAGAGCATGATGGTTACCTGAAAAATTATATGACAACAGGTGAGGCCAAAATCATTGGTCATGGTCGTGAAGTTACAGGATTAAGAAAAGACGGCTCTACTTTTCCCATGGATCTGGCAGTCAATAATATGGATTATCAAGGCGAGAAGCATTTTACCGGAATCGTCAGGGATATTACCGAAAGAAAGCAAACTGAACAGGCCAAGACTGAATTTATCTCGACGGTTAGTCATGAATTGCGTACACCGCTCACTTCTATACGCGGTGCTATCGGTATTGCCCTGGGTAAGTCAGGTGATGAGCTACCGGTAAAAGTGCGTAAAATGCTTGAGTTGGCCAATCGTAACAGTGAGCGATTAACCGCATTAATTAATGATATTCTTGATATGGAGAAAATCAAATCAGGTAAAATGGACTTTGATTTTCTGAGAACTGACCTGGTACAGGTAGCCAGAGATTCAGTCGAAGAAAATCACGGGTATGCCGATCAACACAATGTTTCGTTAGAAGTCATATGTAAAGTTGATCAGGCAATAATATTAGGTGATAAACAACGTTTATTGCAGGTTTTTGCAAATCTTATTTCCAATGCAATCAAATTTTCATCCGAAAATTCCAAGGTGGAGGTTGTTGTTGAAAGAAAGGGCGGCAAGTTTTCTGTTGCTGTCAAAGATTATGGTGCAGGCATACCCGAAGAATTTCGTTCAGAGATTTTTAAACGATTTACCCAGGCCGATACTTCAGATACCAAGACAAAAGGGGGTACGGGTCTGGGTTTGAGTATTAGTCAAATTATAGTAGAAAGGCATGAGGGTACAATTGGTTACGATACCGAATTAGGTAAGGGAACAACGTTTTATTTTGAGCTTCCTGAATGGGCAGAAGTTGTTCATGGGGATGGGCTAATATCCAAAGGTGAAGATAATAAAACAACGCGTGCATTGATATGTGAAGATAATGAGGATGTTGCATTTATTCTAGCCGATATTCTAAAGGAATCAGGTATTGACAGTGATATTGTGAAAAGCGGCAACGCGGCCAAAGAATGTTTGAAATCAAATAACTATCAAGTTCTTTTGCTGGATCTGGCTCTGCCAGATGGTTGTGGAATTGATTTGTTAAAAGATATTCGTAGCGGAGAAGACGAGTATCATATACCGGTGATTGTTGTTTCCGGCCATGCGTTAGAAGGTAAAGCTGAATATGGCCACGGCGTTATTAATGTTGTTGACTGGTTGCAAAAGCCGCTTGATTTCAATCGACTTGAGATAGCCCTGAAAAAAGCAATAAAGTCTTATGATCGGCCAAAAATATTACATATAGAAGATGATCTTGATGTGGTGCAAGTAGTGAGTGCCTTGCTTGGC
>CBDUPD010000556.1:0-2395 GCA_965368985.1 uncultured Spongiibacteraceae bacterium
TTGTTTCCATAATCAAATATTTCCCTCTCTTTTTCAATGGTTTATATCTCACTTTATAAAAACACCGGATATTTTGGAAACTTGTTTACATAACAGTTATTATTGCTCAATTAACTGTACATATACACAGCGCGCAGGTTGGGTGAGCTTGCGAACCCCAACATCTTATCCTTGTTTGAGCTCATTCTTCACCCCAATCTACAATTTTCTTCCTTTAGCTGCCATTGGAGCATTCTGAATTGCCGCTATTGAGAAGCATTTTTGAATAGTTATGACCCACAACTCATGGCCGAATGCGGAACTCATAAACTTCCCACTTTTGCACATGTTGAGCCGCCGCTATCATTAGTATTACAGCACAAGTTAGAAGATGAGCCTGAGGTTGCTCATCAACATAAACGCCCTCAAGCAGTTTAAAGTATTGGAAGACAGCAAAAGCCTCATTGCTGCGCCATATCAACATCTTCCCAATGGCTGCCTATTCTTGACCAGGGGCTCGCTCCCACAAAACCCTCAATGCTTCAAATGACACTACACTCCAGCCATAAAACAACATAAAAGTGACTTAACAAATCCTCGGCAACTGTTCACCACTCAACCAGTCAACAATTCGGTTGCCACCAAACGCTGTTTTCATCTGTACAAAACAATGATCATCCTCTACTGCCTCACCAATAATACTGGCATCACACCCTTTGGGATGAGCCCTCATAACAGATAATAAATGCTCGGCATGTTCCGGCGCACAAAAGGCAATCAACTTACCTTCATTGGCTATATATAAAGGGTCCAGGCCCAGAAACTCACAGGCTGATGCTACCTGTGGGTTGATGGGTATTTTTGTTTCATCAAACTGCATCCCTACATTCGATTGCCGGGCAATCTCGTTCAGTGTTGTGCCTAAACCACCTCGGGTTGGATCGCGCATGCACCTTATTTCAGGTACCGCCTTAACCATGACTTCTACAAGATCATTTAGCGCTTGGCTATCCGAATGCAGTGTTGTTTCAAACGTCAGGTTTTCACGCAATGACATCACAGCCACCCCATGATCACCGATAGTACCACTGAGTATAATCTTGTCTCCGGCTTTAACATTGCTGCCTGAAATATCAAGGCCTGCAGGTATTACGCCCATACCTGTTGTGTTAATAAAAACGCCATCGCCTTTGCCATGCTCAACCACCTTGGTATCGCCGGTGACAATTTTTACGCCCGCTTCAACTGCAGCCTGAGCCATTGAATCAACGATTTTTTTAAGTTCTTTTAAGGGATAACCTTCTTCAAGAATAAAAGCTGCTGACAGATAGAGCGGTTTTGCACCAGACATGACAACATCGTTAACCGTACCATGTACAGCCAATGAACCGATATTACCCCCAGGAAAAAACAGCGGTGATACAACATGATTATCGGTTGACATGACGACCCGCCCTTCAGGCAGATCAAAACTGGCTTGATCATTTTTTTGGCGCAAAAACTCATTATCAAAAGCTTCTACAAATAATCCATCGATTAACTGCGACATGGCTTTACCGCCGCTGCCATGTATCATTTCAACACAACCGGATGAAAATTTAAGCCCTGTTTTTTTACTCATTGTGCCACTCTCTTTAAATAAGACATTTAACCAAGCCGTTAATCAGATTTTCTAAGCCGCCCATAACTATAGTGTGCAGCGCACGCCCCCTCCGAAGAGACCATGCATGCTCCAATCGGATTTGCTGGCGTACATACCGTACCAAACAGCTTGCACTCTTCAGGTGTTTTCACACCGCGCAATATTGCAGGGCATTCACAAGCTTTATTTTCTTTGGAATTTTTATCAGATAAGTGAAAGCGTTTTTCGGCATCAAAATCTGAATACTCATCTCTTATTTTTAAACCGCTATTGGGAATAGAACCTAATCCTCGCCATTCAAACTCATCACGAAGCGTTAAGGTATCTTCGACTATTTTCTGGGCTTTTTGATTGCCATCAGGCGTAACAGCACGGGTAAATTCATTTTCAACTGCAACCCTGCCTTCGTTTAACTGACGAACAAGCATTAAAATGGATTGTAATACATCAAGCGGTTCAAAGCCTGATATAACAACGGGCACCTTATATTTCGAAGCAACAAAATCGTAGGGCTTGCTACCAATAACCGTACTGACATGTGCCGGACCTATAATACCGTCTATTTTTAAAGACTTTTCAGTACGCACTTCAGGCAGGTCAAGTATGCCGATAATAGCTGCAGGCGTTAGCACATGATTACAAAACACCGAGAAGTTACTTAAACCTGTTTTACATGCCTGATGAATGGCAACAGCCGTGGGCGGTGTTGTAGTTTCAAAACCGATAGCAAAGAATACGACTTGTTGATCGGAATTTTCTTGCGCTATTTTCAGG
>CBDUPD010000557.1:0-2387 GCA_965368985.1 uncultured Spongiibacteraceae bacterium
GGGTACAGGAGTTGGCAAAATAATGTACTTTGAATCGTTTTCCGACTTGATCAACATGTCTGGCCATGGCTTTTATGTGTGGCTGGCCTATGGCATTTCTATTTTTGTTTTGGTGGCGCTCTATGTTCAACCGCTGCGTAAAAAATCCCGGATTCTCAAAGTAATAAAAATGCGTTTAAAACACGAACAGGAAAATTCTTGATGGCTATGCATCCAAAACGTAAACAGCGTTTATTGATTGTATTAAGCATTGTTATTGGTGCCAGTCTTGCGGCGGGCCTGTTATTTTATGCCATGCGTGATAATTTAAACCTGTTTTATCCGCCTACAGAAATTGTTGCAGGTAAGGCACCTGTTGGTCAGCGTATACGTGCTGGCGGTATGGTTGAAAAAGGCAGTATTACACGTGCTGAAGATGGTTTAACCGTCAGTTTTAATATCACTGATTATGAAGCAACAGTTGGTGTAAGCTATACGGGTATACTGCCTGATTTGTTTGCAGAAGATTCAGGTGTGGTTGTTGCCGGTGTGTTAGATAAAAACCTTCACCTGGTAGCTGATGAAGTGTTGGCCAAGCATGATGAAAACTATATGCCTCCAGAGGTTGCTGACACCTTGAAAGAAGTTCATAAACCAAAACCGGAAACTGCCGCACCCAAAGAGCCTTCTCTGAAAGTGAAGCCTTTAGCGGAAGAAAAAACTTTAATGGAAGAAAAAAAATAGCATGTTGCCAGAAATAGCGCATTTTAGTCTGGTTATTGCTCTTTGCTTTTCATTTTTGTTAGCGACGGTACCGCTGGTTGGGTCGTATATTAATGATTTAACCATGATGCGCTCTGCCAAGCCTTTTTCTGTGGCTATTGGTTGTTTTTCCATTTTTTCTTTTATCCTGTTGGCTGTTAGTTTTTTACAAGATGATTTCTCGGTAAGAATTGTCGCCCAGCATTCCAATATTGCCCTGCCGGATATTTATAAAGTGACAGCGATCTGGGGCGGTCATGAGGGTTCGTTATTCTTGTGGGCCTTGATACTTTCGTTCTGGATGATGGGTGTTGCTTTATTCAGTAAAGAAATACCTGATGATATGAGTGCTCGAGTGCTTTCTGTTATGGGTATGGTTTCTATCGGTTTTTTACTATTTCTATTAGTCACCTCTAATCCGTTTGAGCGTTTGTTACCTAATATTCCTGCTGATGGAAGAGATCTGAATCCTCTATTACAAGACTTTGGTATGATTATTCATCCACCGATGCTGTATTTCGGTTATGTAGGGTTCTCTGTGGCTTTTTCCTTTGCAATAGCTGCTCTGTTAGGTGGTGAGTTTGATGCTGCCTGGGTGCGCTGGACTCGACCATGGACAACAGCTGCCTGGGCTTTTTTAACTCTGGGTATCGCCATTGGTAGCTGGTGGGCTTATTACGAACTTGGCTGGGGTGGTTGGTGGTTCTGGGATCCGGTTGAGAATGCCTCGTTTATGCCCTGGTTGGTTGGTACAGCACTTATGCATTCATTGGCAGTAACCGAGCAGCGAGGCTTGTTTAAAAGCTGGACAATTCTTTTGGCAATTTTTGCTTTTTCATTAAGCCTGCTTGGAACGTTTCTGGTTCGTTCAGGTGTTTTAACGTCTGTTCATTCTTTTGCTGCAGACCCTTCTCGTGGTTTGTTTATTTTGGCATTTCTTGCTGTGGTTGTTGGTGGTTCATTAACCCTGTTTGCTTTCAGGGCGCCTACAGTGAAAAGTAGCGGTAGCTTCTCTTTGCTTTCAAGAGAGATGTTTTTATTAATGAATAATGTATTACTTATTGTTGCAACCTTGACAGTATTGGTTGGTACATTGTTTCCGTTATTGGCTGATATGTTCGAGTTGGGTAAGTATTCAGTTGGTCCTCCTTATTTTAATATGGTGTTCGTGCCCATTATGCTGGTATTGATATTCTTGTTAGGATTTGGGCCTTTGTTGCGATGGAAACAAACCCGCAAAGAACAACTGGCTTCAATATTCAAGTTTACCCTGCCTTTATTCCTGGTGTTGGCTCTGGTGTTTACGCTGCTTTATGCAGAAGGATTCAATATTACCAGTGTCACGGCATTTGCTGTTGCGGCATGGCTATTGGCAGGTGTTATTTATGATTTCTGGAATAAGCTTCGCCATGCCAGCAACGTGGTCGCAGGCTTGAAACGTCTCACACTTTCTTTTTATGGCATGCAGCTGGCTCATCTAGGGTTAATTATTACTGCTGTGGGTATCGCTATTGTTTCAGGTTTTAATGATGAACGTGATGTGCGTATGTCAGTGGGTGATAGCGTTGAAATTAATGAGTACCGTTTTGAATTTTTGGGTAGCAAGCCTGTTGAGGGGCCAAACTATTCGGCTGATCAGGGCAAAT
>CBDUPD010000558.1:0-2378 GCA_965368985.1 uncultured Spongiibacteraceae bacterium
TGAGTTGCAAGCTCAACTGTATAACCAAACTTGACATCATCACCAAATACACCGTTTACGCGAAGACCAATAGTGTCACGAGTATTTGCAGTTTCACCACCTGCAATATTTTCAATATTATAAACGTAGAATGTAGGCTGAACTGGTTTAAAACCAGAATAATTTACGTTTAATAAAATAGTGTCACTTTTCTGATTAGCTTGCCCTAAATCATCAGAATCATCAGTAATACCATTCACATTATAAACTCTTGCTGCAAAGATAGTCAGATCTTCAACGCTTTTGTTAGTCACAGAGAATGCATCATAAGTCTGTTCATTTTGACGCCAACCAACACCACCTACAAAACGCTGATTATCTAACAAAATACGTTGTTTACCCCATTTGGCAGTGGTATCCCAATTTGTATAAGAAAGAAAAAGCTGGTTAACCTGAGTATATTCAGGATCTTTAATTACAGACGTTTCAGCCGAATCCACTGGACCTAAATTATTTGTACCACTATTGTAGCTGCTGTAATCAAGAGCATTCACATTATCGAATTCAATAAATGAACCAATACCATGATAGTCAGCAGTCTTGAAGTTCAAGCGAGTTTTTAAAGTTAATGCATCAGCGGTTTTATCAATATCACCTTGATCAACATCTTCATAACGCAAGCGGAAGCTTACGCCTACTTTACCTTCTTTAAATGCATCAGTAATACTATCAGCAGCATTAGCAGCTGGCATTAATAGCATGCTCGCAGCTATAGCAGTTAGGCCTGTTAGTTTCTTACCCATAATAATCCCCTCAGATTTTTAATTTACGAAAAACTCGTACAAACAACCAAACACATGGTTTAACGGTGAAGCAGCAATCCCAAACCTGCCTATTCATCGATAAGACATACCATTGCTTATATTGATAGTAATGTGAACTCACAGTCAATATCAATATTAGAATGGCTTAATTCTGTAATAATACATGCCTGATTATCTTGATATGCATCAATTTGATATCGCAATTACTGCTTAATAAGCAACAACTTACTACTTAAGTGGTAGAAAAATGGGGGGGGGTTACTAAATTTATGAACACTATTTAACACAACAGAACGCTAATACATCAAAAAATATCTGCAAAAGACTTGTTTGAAAAGCCAACAGTGAAGGGAATCTGTTTATGTGCGCCACATAAACAGATGAATAGTTTTGAAAAACAAGCTTACATACCAGATGTATTACGCACAGCTTCCATATCAACGCCTGTCACTATAGCCTGCTTCACCAACTCTTCGATATACAAGCTAACAGCCTGTTTTTGAGAGTGTCGATACAAGTGTGCAGCAATACTTTCACTAACCATCTCAAATTCAAGAGGCTTGCCCTCTATTCTGCGATCAACCCGAATAATGTGATAACCGTAACGAGTCTCAACCGCATGTCCATGCAAACCCTCAGGTAATGAAAACAACTGACGTTCAAATTCAGGCACTGTAGTTCCAGGACTTATTTGCCCCAGGTTTCCACCTGTTTCTTTTGATGGGCATTCTGAATACTCTTTTGCAAACCCTACAAACAAGTCAGGGTTCTCTTGCAACTGCTCAATCAACTGCTCCGCTTGAGCACGCAATTCTGCACGTAAATCAAGATCATCAGGCGCTGCAGCCAATAATATATGACTCGCCTCATAAATGTCTGGGCTACGGAAATTTTCACGGTTCTTATCAAAATAGTTACGGCGCATTTCATCAGAAGCATCTGGTAAGGTGATTTTATCCTCAAGCAATTTTTCAATAGCTTGTTCATCACCCTGATCTTGAGAAACACCTATTTTCTCAGCTTCTTCAAGCAACAGGTGCCGGATAACCAAAGCCGCAGCCGCTCTCTCCTTGGCTTGCTCCTGGTCTTCAAAGTTTTTTGTTTCTTCCTCAATTGCAAATTCAGAGATTTCAATACCATTAACAGTAACAGCAGTACTATCTATTTGAGTGACAGCAATAGTGTCAGGTCTATTTTCAGTCATTAGGAGAACTCTTTTGAGAAATATTGAAAGTGTGATTATAGCCTACCGCACAAGGGCGTGCGACAGGCTACAATAGGAAGGATATTACCAATTAGTTACTTTTGTCTCACAATTTGGTAGTTACGGCCGAAGTACTTCACAGGTACTGAGGCAATATGAACCAGACGACTGAATGGGAATACCAGGATGATTGTCATACCCAAAAACACATGTGCTTTATAGATAACACCAACCGTTTTAATCGCTTCAGCAGCTTGCATTGGCTGGAATGTAACTATCGATTGCGCCCAAGTCGCTAAATTAATCATCGTTGTCGCATCATCTAAATGCTGTGCCGAGAACAAGATAGAGATAAGACCCAAAATCAACTG
>CBDUPD010000559.1:0-2366 GCA_965368985.1 uncultured Spongiibacteraceae bacterium
CTCACGTCTTCTATAACTGTAAATGGAGGAATATCGAGATGCCCGGTCAGGTTATCGCCATTGGTCACCTCGATATAGCAATCCGAATAGGTTTGCCCCACCACCAACGTATCAAAACGGAACTCGTTATCACCCACCACCGCATCTGGCATCGAAGCAGAGCAAGAGCCACCCATGGTCACACCACCGGCCTTACTGGGCTGACTGGAGCTATAAACCATTAAAGGCGTGACACCGGTTGATACCGGCTGAACAATCGCAAGGCTAGGCAGTTTGGTATTTTCAATATACCAGGAAGTATTTACCGTATAAGGACCGTGAAAATCAGCATCACCTGAAACTGTCGCCTGTAATTGACAGATTCCGCCACCTTTAATATTGTGAATGGTTGCCGCTGTTGGGCTGGTTGCGACGATTTCACAGTATTCAGCACCCGAAATAATCGAAAATGAACCAAAATTACCCGCAGTTACTGATGAGGCAACCCCATCTGATGTCATTATGGAGAGGTTAACATCATAGTCAGGGTCGTCATCACGCTTCTGGCCGGGGTTAATTAGCTCAACACTCTGGTTGATTTTATAGGTGTTTGTCTGGTCCCAGTGTCTATGATTAGTGCCATCAGTATCATCCATATAGAATCGCAGACTACATGCTTGTTGTGCGCCTGCATCTGTTTTTACACCCCAGTAACTATTCCAACCTTGTTCATCCCTATTCACTATTTTCTGTTGGCTATTATCGGTAAATCTACAACCACCACTAATAATAAAATAGAGCTGATAAGTATCGGCATGATCTATATAGCCGCTATCATCGCCGTAATCCATATTGACGCCAAAATTGCCAATATTACTACCAGCATTTTTCGAACCTGCAGAAGGCAAATAACGACCATCTAACTGCGGCCCATTATTTGAGGCAAGCAATTGTTGCGATAAAAGCAAACAAAACACCAATAAAAGGCTGTGTCCAAATAATGCTATTTTTTTCATAACTGACGCCTAAATTATTAACTCTGCCATAATGACTGTACTTTTGAAGAGACCCAGCCAAAACCAATTACTACCTTTAACATGCCAGACAAGGTTAAAGCCTTCTTCTTCTTCACACACTGCACTCGAGCGTTTTTTTACACTTATTTACAAAAGACATATCAACCCCATCTTCATTCAATATTATGTACGATATCACTCTACATGTATAAAGACTGAATTCGCATAAAACTCCTAAGCACTATAACAAATCAATGATTTCCACTATGTAACCACTTCACTTTTTTCATTAACCTAGCCTCAATACCAACCGCTTTTACAGCTAACTACAGCAAATATAGGCAACCGAGTGGTTTTTAACCAATTTCAGTCGCATGAAAGGCTGCCTCATCAGATAGTTGGTCAATTGACGCCAAGCCGGACATTTTTTTTATGGCAATCTGCAAAACTGTGAAACGTATCACACACTTAAAAGCACTATTATTTCAGCAATTAACTATCAAGGAAATCAGCCTGAAAACTGCCAAACAGGCAATATCTACTGCAATCAATCCAACGCTCAAATAACACCCGAGTAAGCGCAATTAACAATGATCTCTGCGTCCTTTTTTACAACCCCAGCCAATGTATTCTTTTAATTATTAATGACCTATTTTGGGCCAGTTTACAGGCAAGCCAGCGATTTCAACTTTAGGCTCACAATTATGGCTAGATGGAGCGGCCATATTATAACTGATATACGGCCCTTTTTACTCTCAATTGCTATTTATTCTTTTTGTTTTTCCGCTTTTTTGCTTTTTTACTGCTTTTATTTTGTGGCTTTTTTACTTCTTCAGTGCTTTGACCAACAGACGCTCTTACCTTTTTATTCACTCTCAACTTATCAGCATTCTTATACAAAAAAAGGCAATAAGCCAGCAAAAAAATACCCAGCAATGCACTCAACCAATCACCAAGTTGACTATAGAGGCTTCTGGTTTCAGGTATAAAAATATCAGCCTGACCACTGGTAACAGCATGCAAACTCGTTGGCGGACTAATGACTTTGCCGTTAGCTGCAACAATGACACTCACTCCGGTATTCGCAGCCCGAATATAAGGAATCCTGTTTTCTATACCTCTAAAAGATGCTAACGCAAAGTGATAGTAGGCTCCCCAACCATCACCAAATTGTGTATCACTGACCGGATTAATAAGAATATTACCTCCATCTTTAACCAACTCTTGAACCAGAGATGGGAAGATAGCCTCGTAACATAAGACGACTGCAAGTTTAATATCATTTTTATATTCTATCGGCTTTTGGTCTTTAGCTGCTCGAAAATAGCTTACACCAGGCATCCACTCCCTTAAAAAGCTTAAAGCTTTTGG
>CBDUPD010000560.1:0-2363 GCA_965368985.1 uncultured Spongiibacteraceae bacterium
GGGTATTTTCACCGATTGGGATACCTGCAAAAAGCAGGTAGATGCCTTTGCCGGCGCGAAATACAAATCGTTTAAAACACGTGAAGAGGCGGAAGCGGCTTTTCAGGGTAATAGCCTGCCTACAGGGAAGAAATCAGCATCGCCTGCCAAAAAGAATTCTTCAAATCAAACCGTAAAAACCTATACCGCTGATGAAATTGCAGCACTGCCATTGAATACAAAAATATTCACCGATGGAGGCTGTGAGCCAAACCCTGGTGAAGCGGGTTCGGGTATTGCAGTATATCGTAACAATGCCGTTGATGAACTCTGGTATGGTTTATACAACCCGAATGGTACCAATAACACTGCCGAGTTAAATGCATTGCACCAGGCATTGATGATGGCAGAAAATGAAATCAACAAAGGCATATCTGTTGCCATTTTTTGTGATTCCAAATATTCGATTCAATGTGTTACCCAGTGGGCGATTAACTGGGAGAAAAAAGGCTGGAAAAAATCAGGTGGTGAAATCAAAAACCTTGAACTCATTCAAGAGATGTTTGCATTGCATCAACGCCTGAAAGACAAGGTTCAGGTTCTGCATGTGAATGGTCATGTGGGTGTTGAGGGTAATGAGCTGGCCGACCGCATGTCGATTATGGCCATTGAAGCCAGAGATGCAGATTTTAAACGTTACAATGGCGAACTCGATATTGAGGGGTTGTTGGCAATGAGAGCCGGATAATTTCTTTCCTCCATTATTTGGCAATCAGCATAAACAATAAGCACAAGGAGACATTATGTCGCAAACAACAGTGAAATTCAGCTACGAGAAAGAAACCAAAAATAGTGTGCGTTATAAAGAACAACCTGAAGAGGGTAAGGCACCTATTGTGGGAACCTTGTATGTTCAGAAATGGTTTGCAGGCGATACAAAAGTGCTGGCAATTACCATTGATAAAAAAGACTAATGTTCTTGAGCAAATCATTCATATCGGTAAACTACAGGGTAAATGGAATTTTTAAATACAAAAGGAATATTGTATGTCTCAAGCTGTGTCACAAGCTACGTCACAACTCTTGTCAAAGCCTATGTTGCAACCCCGGCCTCACACCATGACCGTAGATATTCATGGTGCATTAAAACAAACCTTTGGTTTCGATGAGTTTCGCACCGGGCAAGAACAAACTATTGTTCAGCTATTGGCGGGTGACTCTTCGCTGGCGATTTTTCCTACAGGTTCGGGTAAATCGTTATGTTACCAGTTTGCTGCCATGCATTTACCGCACCTTACCCTGGTGGTTTCTCCCTTATTGGCATTAATGAAAGATCAGCTTAGCTTTTTGGCCAGCAAGGGTGTCTCTGCCGCCAGTATTGATTCCACCTTAACGCCAGGTGAAAATCAGCAGGTGATGGCAGATGCACGTGCCGGTAAAATAAAAATATTGATGGTGTCGGTAGAGCGCTTTAAAAATGAACGCTTTCGTCAGTTTATTGGCAGTGTGTCATTGTCGATGCTGGTTGTCGATGAAGCGCATTGCATCTCTGAGTGGGGACACAACTTTCGACCCGACTATTTAAAACTGCCGGCGTATCGTCATGAGTTGAATATTCCTTTGGTATTATTATTAACAGCGACAGCAACCAAAGCGGTTAAGCGTGATATGGCAAACAGGTTTGGCATTGCTGAACAGCATATTGTGCAAACAGGATTCTATCGCCCAAACCTTGACCTGGCAGTAGTGCCGGTGAGTATGGCAGAAAAAAACCATGTTTTGCTGCAGCATGTACTGGCACAACCTTCACCACAACTAAGCCCGGGAATTGTTTATGTCACCCTACAACAGTCAGCAGAACGCGTTGCGCAATTTCTTTGCCAGAATAATATCAATGCTGCAGCCTACCATGCAGGTTTTGATAATGATAAACGCCAGCAGATTCAGGAAGATTTTATGGCGGGAAACATTCAGATAGTTGTGGCAACTATCGCTTTTGGTATGGGTATTGATAAAGCAGATATTCGGTTTGTTATTCATTATGACCTGCCCAAGTCTATTGAAAACTATAGTCAGGAAATCGGCCGGGCCGGGCGAGATGGCCTGCCTTCAAAGTGCATCACGTTGGCAAATCTTGATGGTCTGAATATCGTAGAAAATTTTGTCTACGGAGATACACCAGAGTTAAGCGCGATAGACTTTGTATTAAATAATATCAAAACCGAACTGCAGGCCGGTAACTGGGAGTTGCAGCTGGTAAGTTTATCGAATGCCAGTAACATACGTCAGCTGCCTCTAAAAACACTGCTGGTTCAGCTTGAGCTATTGGGTGTTGTGCGCCCGATGTATGCCTACTTTGCAGAGTTCAAATACAAATTTTTAAA
>CBDUPD010000561.1:0-2353 GCA_965368985.1 uncultured Spongiibacteraceae bacterium
AACTATGACATGGGTAGTTCTGCTTCTGGTGGCTCGCCATTATTTCATCTATTCACTGGTGCTACCATGTTAGGTGCCTGGTTTATTGTTACCGACCCGGTTACTTCTGCAGTCAGCAACCGTGGGCGACTCGTCTATGGCGCCTGTATTGGCATACTCATTTATATTATTCGTGTATGGGGTAATTACCCTGATGCGGTTGCATTTGCTGTATTGCTGATGAATTTTGCCGCGCCCTTTATTGATCATTACACCCAGCCATCTACTTACGGCTATAGCAAAAAAAGCGGGGGTGACAAATGATCAATAAAGCCATCGGTAAAAACAGCATCATGCTAGGTATTTTCGCCATTATTATGGCCGCCAGCCTTGCTGCAACAGAACTGGCCACACGTGAAAAAAGAGCTGAAAGTTTACGCCGGGTGCAATCAATGGCACTTGAAGAAATTGTACCGCCTAACCGTCATGATAACGTACTACTTGATGATGTCATTGCTATAGATGACAAAGAATTATTAAAACTTAAGTCAGAAAAAAATATCCATATTGCCCGTAAAAATGGCGAAGTAATTGCTTTTATTTTTCCCACTCGTGCACCTGATGGTTATAGCGGTGCCGTGGACAGCATTGTCGGCATAAACCTTGATGGCACAGTAGCAGGTGTTCGTGTTATTCAACACAGGGAAACACCGGGTCTTGGAGACAAGGTTGAACTAAAGAAGTCTTCATGGGCTCTCGATTTCAATAATAAATCACTGAGCAACCCACAACCGGAACAATGGAAAGTAAAAAGAGATAAAGGCGTATTTGATCAATTCACCGGTGCTACCATTACTCCTCGCGCTGTGGTTAATTCAGTCTACAATGCCCTTTTATTCTTTGATAAACACAAAGACACATTACTGCAACAGGCCAATGAACAAGTTCAACCGGTGACTACTGAAGTTGAAAACACGAACAACGAGGGAGAGAAATAATGGCTACCGATGCCAATTATAAAGAGATCACCCTTAACGGCTTATGGAACAATAACCCGGCGTTAGTACAACTGCTCGGGCTGTGTCCCCTACTCGCCATGACAGGCTCTGTTGTTAACGCCATCGGTATGGCTATAGCAACAACCTTTGTATTAACAACTTCCAATTTTTCCGTTTCATTAATTCGTAACGTTGTTTCAGATGCTGTTCGTTTACCTGCATTTGTAATGATTATTGCTGCAGCCGTAACCGGCATACAGCTACTCATGCAAGCTTTCTCTTATGAGCTATATCAGGTACTCGGCGTATTCCTTCCCCTGATAACAACTAACTGCGTTATTCTGGGCAGGGCTGATGCCTTTGCCAGTAAAAACGCCATTCTGCCTTCAGCCTATGACGGTTTTATTATGGGTATCGGTTTCTCCATTGTGATGTTTCTACTGGGTTTTTTCAGAGAGCTTGTTGGAACCGGTCACATATTTGCTGACATGCACCTACTGTTTGGCCCGATTGCTGCTAACTGGGAGATTCAGGTTTTTCCAAATTATCCGCAATTTCTTTATATTATTTTACCGCCTGGCGCTTTTGTATTTACCGGGTTCATGATCGCACTCAAAAATGTTGTTGATGGACGTATTAAGACAAGGAGCGAAAGAATTCATGCTGATGACCCGGTAGAAGATCGTCGCGTAAGGGTTACCGGTCATATTTCCTAGACCCATAGCCATACCATGAATAAAGAAAAACGTGCACAAATCTTTGCTCGACTGAAAGAACAAAATCCCAACCCGGAAACTGAGCTGAACTACAGCTCTGACTTTGAACTGCTGATTGCTGTTGTATTATCCGCACAAGCAACCGATGTCAGCGTCAACAAGGCGACAGATAAACTCTACCCTGTCGCCAATACACCAGAAACCATCTATAAGCTGGGCGTTAAAGGCCTGAAAAAATACATCAAGACCATTGGCCTCTATAATTCCAAGGCAGAAAACATAATCAAAACCTGCAAAATATTGATTGATCAACACGAAAGCCAGGTACCCAGAACCCGTGAAGCACTGGAGGCATTACCCGGTGTTGGTCGAAAAACTGCCAATGTCGTGTTAAATACTGCTTTTGGTGAACCGACCATGGCTGTAGACACTCACATCTACCGAATATCCAACCGCATCAAACTCGCACCAGGCAAAACCGTACTAGACGTTGAAAAGAAACTGGTAAAAGTTATTCCTAAAGAATATATGCAAGATGCTCATCACTGGCTCATACTTCATGGACGTTATGTTTGCACAGCAAGAAACCCCAAGTGTGGATCTTGCGTGATTGAAGATCTGTGTGAATATAAAGACAAAACCGACATATAACACCAAATA
>CBDUPD010000562.1:0-2351 GCA_965368985.1 uncultured Spongiibacteraceae bacterium
CATTCGTGCTGTAAAAAATAATATAGAGCGCCGTAATAAAGTTGCCAAAGAGGTGTTCGAAATTTATGCCCCCCTTGCTCATCGACTGGGTATCGGTCATATCAAATGGGAACTTGAAGACTTAAGTTTTCGTTATCTTGAGCCAGAAGCCTACAAGCGCATAGCAACCCAGCTTGATGAACGTCGCCTTGATCGACAACAGTTTATCGATGGTGTTATTTCCCAGTTAGAAGAAGAAATAAAGAGCGTCAATATAGAGGGTGAGGTGTATGGCCGAGCCAAACATATTTATAGCATCTGGCGAAAAATGCAACGTAAGAAGATCAGTTTTGATCAGGTTTATGATATTCGTGCGGTACGTATATTAGTTAAAGAAGTTCGCGACTGTTATACCGTGTTAGGTATTGTGCATACTTTATGGCATACCATTCCCAATGAGTTTGATGATTATATCGCAATGCCAAAAGAGAATGGCTATCGTTCATTGCATACGGCTGTTTTAGGCCCTGATGCGAAAGTGATTGAAATACAAATTCGTACCTATGATATGCATGAAGAGTCAGAGTTCGGTGTTTGTGCCCATTGGCAGTATAAAGGTGCAGATGGTGCAAGCAATACCAGTGGTTATGAAGAGAAAATAGCCTGGTTAAAACGTGTTCTGGATGAAAATAATGATGAAGAGGATAGTCTCGATGATCTGGTAGGTGAATTAGCCTTTGAGATGACGGAGGATAAAATATATGTGTTTACACCTGATGGTCATGTCGTTGAATTGGGTAATGGAGCAACACCGTTAGATTTTGCTTACAGGGTTCATACCGAAATCGGACATCGTTGCCGGGGAGCCAAGGTGAACGGAAGAATTGTACCGTTAACCTATAAGCTTGAAACCGGACAACAGGTTGAAATTCTGACATCCAGAGAAGCAGAGCCCAGTCGGGAGTGGTTAAGACCTGCACTGGGTTACCTTAAAACATCTCGTGCCCGAGGCAAGGTGCGTCACTGGTTTAAACTGCGGGATAGCGAACACAATATTGTTACTGGTCGTTCTTTACTTGAGCGGGAATTCAAGCGCCTGGCTTTAACCAGTCTTGACTACAAAGCCGTTGCAACTGAAGTGGGTTGTGCATCAGTAGAAGAAATGTATGCAGCTGTAGGTGCAGGTGACATGGGCACAGGCAAAGTGTTGAAAGCAACACAAAGCCTGGTTGACAAACATGACCCGGCACAATATGAACTCTCACCCCAGTGGAGTCTTGGTGAGCCAACCAGGCCGGCTTCTGATGAGATACAGGTTTGTGGTGCAGGTAATATGCTTACACAAATGGCTAGCTGTTGTAAGCCATTACCCGGAGATATGATCGGCGGGTATGTGACTATAGGTAGAGGTGTATCTGTGCATCGTCAGGACTGTACACAGTTTTTGCATCTGCAAGAGAAAGACCCTGAGCGTATTATTGATGTTAGTTGGGGACACCGGCCAGACAGTACTTATCCGGTTGATATTCATATTGTTGCCTATGACCGTTCGGGTTTGTTGCGTGATATAACTATCTTGCTTGCTAATGAAAAGGTTAATGTGCTGGCTGTGAATACCATGTCGAATCACCAGGACAGTACCGTTGATATGAGATTAACGATAGAGATTAAAGGGATAGAATGGTTAAGTCGCATACTGGCCAAAATTAATCAGTTATCGAATATTATTACTGTGCACAGGATTGTAGATGGAGCACTTATATAGATGGCTTATTCACTGGATGATTTATTGTATTTGATGTCGCGCCTTCGAGATCCTGACGGTGGATGTCCCTGGGATATAGCACAAACCTTCAAGTCGATTACGCCCTCAACTATTGAAGAAGCCTATGAGCTGGTAGATGCAATCGTTGCTGATGATGCTCAGCAGATTAAAGAAGAATTGGGTGATGTGCTGTTTCAAGTGGTTTTCTACTCGCAACTGGGCAAAGAGTGCGAATGGTTTGATTTTGACCAGGTTGTTGATGTGTTAGCTGATAAATTAATTCGCCGGCACCCGCATGTATTTCCTGATGGTAATTTACATGCCCGCTTTACTGAAGAGATTGATGTCGATGAAGTCAAACATCAATGGGAGACCATTAAGCAATCAGAAAGAAATGGCAAACAGCAACACCGGGTGCTGGATGATATTCCTCTGGCTCTGCCAGCCCTGAGTCGAGCCCAGAAGATGCAAAAGCGGTTGGCTCGGGTGGGCTTTGACTGGCCTGATGCCAAATCGGTTATTGCCAAAATTCGGGAAGAGATTGATGAGCTGGAGGCTGCTATTGATAAGCAGGATGCAGACAATATGCAGGAAGAATTGGGTGATG
>CBDUPD010000563.1:0-2349 GCA_965368985.1 uncultured Spongiibacteraceae bacterium
AATCATCATTTAAGCCTGAGTCACCCAATGCTGCTTGCAGATGTTGCGGGTTGGCGGTAAACGTCAGCATCACCCCCGACATTTCATAATTAAACCGTGGCTCGGGTATTAATAAATTAACGATGGCCATCTGTTCTTCTGGACTATTTTTAAGCAGTGATACAAATCGATCTTGAGTGGTTCGTTCGCGTAAGTCTACACCATCCATCCTGAAACCCTTGTTCTATCAAATAAGCCATATATCAGAAAAGCTTATGTTTTTGTTATAAATCAATAAGTTATATTGTCTCGTTGTCGACTCGTAAGCCTTTTAATGAGTAACCATCAAATAACCATCAAATAAGAAATTTCTGTCACTCTATGCCCAAACAGGTACATACTTTCGGTGTTTGCGTGACATATCATCTTCAACTGGTTTTACCAGCCCAGCTTCCAGTGTGTCTTTGATTATTCGGGAGGCTAATGCGCTATTTTTAGCCTCTATTCCAAAACGCTCGCGCAGGCTAGAATTGGTCATAAACTCCCGGTTTACATACTTTAAGCAGGCGTGCAGATAACAAGCGCGATTCTTGTCGTTTTTATCCATATCATTAAGTGTTTTATAGGCAAACAACACCGCACGGGTGTGCTCTTCAGTGACTTCAAATACGGGTGCGGGTAATTGATAAAGCTCGGTCTGGAAAACCACTTTATCTACACCGCTACCACGTTCTTCACACACACCAATGCGTCGCATAAAGGAGGCTACAGCTTCATTTCTGGATTTGGGAGGGCTATCCAAAAACCGATCTGTCGCCACTAACGGTACGCCAGGGTTGGTAATTTCCATTCGATCAGAAAAGATTTCCACCATTGGTCCGGTGCCTTTTAAAAAGAAATCCTGATGAATCAACGCATTCGCTACCAGCTCGCGCACGGCAAGCTCTGGATACATAGGCACATCTTTACGCAATGCCTCACCCATCACTTCATTACGCGGTAGCATATTATTAATAAAACCAATCAAGCCCTCAAAACCACCGGCGTAGCCTTTAGTTCCCGTTTGTTCGCGCACGGTTTCAACTCGGCTATTATCTTTATACACAATTACCCGCATGGCCTTACGTTTTAGTAAGGAAAAATCTTCCAGTTTTTTGGCCAGTAAAATGGCACCGAGGTTGGTAATATCCCACCCTCCTGCTTCACTGGGTGTAATCATTTCATCCGCTTGTAAGCGTTCCAAAATACCTTGTCGATTATCGGGTAGCGATAAATCCAGTAATTCAAAATACGCTGGGTAATCGAGTAACCGCAACACGACATCATCCGATGAATGCTCCCGTGCGATCATTCGCTCGAAGGGTACTTCATCAAAAACCCGCCACAATGCTCGCTCTTTTTCAGGGTAGTCTTTTAATTTCTTTTTGTACGAGCCAATACGGATATATTCAATGCCCTGAAATTGAACCGGGCTGTGTGCTGCGCGCGCTATTTCCAGTATCACTACCGACTTACCCTCGATGGCAAGTGTGTAAAAATAAAAATGGATACGTGGTGCCAGTAAGCGTAACAGCCAACTTTCTAATTCCTCGTTGCCGATCTTGCTGGTATGTGGCGAGAAGTTGGTGCCAGTAATAGCATGACTTTCGTTACTTATCCCCCACACAACATAAGCATTAGTCTTACCGCACAAGGCGGCACTATTGCTTAAGGCAGAAATATATTCGCCAATTAATTGTGGCTCTTGCTTGTTTTCCTTGAATTCAAGCCACTCAGTCTCACGGGGCAGCGCGCATAGTTCGCGTAATAACGCGGATAAATAGTCGATGGAACGATCACTGGTCATAATAAGCGGGTTCTCCCTGTGAGTAGTTCCTGCATCATGCCTTGTTTGAGTTGTTGGGTTTTGTTCAGGCGTCGCTCTAAAGAATCCAGCTCTTTATCCATATCTTTCATAGCGCCTACGATTGCAAGTTGCTCTTCTGGATTAGATGGGAAGCATAGAGGCAGCCCAGTAACATCACCTGTATTAACGTATATCTGTGTACCAGGCTTTGCCAAATCAACGATAGTTTTATGAATAAAATCGCTATTAATTAGAAAGTACAAAAAATCTGGAGATACCGTTCCATTAGACGTTAGCCGCATTGTCCGTTGGTTCATTACATATTCATTGTCTTTTTCTATCAGGAGTACTCGCCCAATAATTGCCCCTACAGCAGTTTTATCGTTAAGAATCATTGTTAGGTCGCCCTTATTCAAAACAAACTTCTTAATGATTTGATCATATTCTTGATTGATGTAACTACCTGTCGAGACAAACTTACCACTTGGAGAATAATTGCCAATGGATATGACTTTATAACCACC
>CBDUPD010000564.1:0-2347 GCA_965368985.1 uncultured Spongiibacteraceae bacterium
ATAAGTTCTCTGAAAACCACAAACAAAATGTACTGAATCATCAACAATTAAACCCAGGGCAATAGAACCAATCATAAGTGTGAACATATCAAATGGCACATGAGCAAAGTACATGACAGCCAAAACAAGAAGAATTGGTAATATATTGGGTAACATCATCAATACTCCCAACTTAAAACTTTTGAGTAGTAAAATAAGCACCAGGCTAATTAACAAGCCCGCAATTAGATAGCTGGTCATCATCGAATAGAGCATCTCGGTAACAGTTTTGTTGCCAATAGCAGCCAGGCCTGTAATTTTGAGGGTAACGGGTGTTACCCCTCCAGACTTGATATTGTTGCTGAACGACAATTGTAATGCATCAAGAAACACTGTGTAATTTACTGCATCTTGCCATGGTGTCGATAATGTGAGTCTCAGAGTTCTGAATGATTCATCGGTATAAGCAGCTACTTCATCGGCAGCATTAACTTGCAACAGGAGCACCTCTTGGGCGATCAACTCACTGCTATCTGGTAGTTGATAGATACCCTCTTCTGATAACAGGGAATGAGCTTCTTTAATTAAATCGAGAATGCTGGCAGTTGATTTAATTTCAATACCTTCAAGTTCACTCTCTTTTAAATAAGCGGCCCATTGATCCAATGAATTAAGAAGCACGGGGTCATATATGCCATTTTCAACACCAGTATCAATGAGTAGCTCAATAGGATGGGTTCCCGTTAACTTTTCATCTATACGCTCTACAGACTGCCTAACCGGGTTGGTTTTATCAAACCACTCTATAGGGTTATGACTGAGTGATAGCTGGCTGACGAAATATAGAGCAATGATTGCTAACATAGCTGAGCAAGCAATCACTTTGCCTACATTATTTTTTACAAAGGAAAGCATAAGGGTGTTGATGGTCTGATATTTGATTTCTGACTTGATTCTGTTGGGTAATGCTTCCACAGGAAACAGCATTAATAATGCAGGCAGGCAAAATAACGATAATAAAAGTGCCATCCATACACCAAGGGCACTGAATAAACCAAAAGACTGAATGGGGAAAATATCCGAATTAGTGAAAGAGAGTAAGCCGATTGAAGTTGTTAATGTCGTATAGAAGATTGGGGTAGCATTTTCATTGATAGCATCAGTCACAGCCTGCTTTCTGGCCACACCATTATCTACATAGTGATAAAACGAATGGAGCACATGAACTGAATCACCAACACAAACAACAACGAGAAATGAGGGTAATATTGCACCCGTTACTTGTATAGGGAAGTGACATATCAACATAACAGACATCGTGATTGCAACTGATAGACACAATACCAACAAAGGTAAGGCTACAGCTGCTAGTCGCCGGAAGAATCCCCATAGAACCACAGAAATAACTAAAAGCGCAAAAGCCATAAGAACGATCGTGTCGCGCTTAACGGCATCAAGCAGCTCTACCGTAGCTGTAGGCGACCCCCCTATTTTTAATTGGCCATTAAATTTAGGTTGATAGCTATTTACAATTTGGGTGATCTGTTTGAGGCTTTTTTCGACATCATTAATCAAAATGTGTCGATAGGAGTTTGATCCGGCATTAGCGATATTTGCTTGCAGTTTAATAAACAGGCTTACTACATCGCCATCAGCATTAGTCAGCCGGTTAAGATAATATGGTGTTGTTGTGGCTGATTGTTTGATTTCTGCAAAATCAGCATGGTCAAGGTCTTCAGGAACCAATGAGTCAATCGATATATTATTTCCATCGGCAGTGATATGTCGTGTATTGAGTAATGACTCAATACTATCGATGAAAGGTACTGACTCTTGCAGTTCATTTTGAAGGTCACGCAGGTTTGTCAAAAATTCAGCTGTGAATATATTGTCGTCTTCAATGTATACAATCAGGTATTCGCTGAGACCGTAGGTTTGCTTAAAATCTATATATACCTGATGCTGTGGGTTGGAGTCATCGAGAAAGCTCTCAATGGATGTATCAAATGTCAGTTGTTTAATCTGTAGCGCAAGTAATGTAGTTACCATTACAACAATAAACAAACACCACCAGGGTTTATTTACTGAAAGCATAATAAAACCACCAAGAAGTGATTTAATTCTATGGGTAATGGCTGTCACGAGCTACCTTGACATTCTATTAGTTAATTATATTTATAAATCAAATAGTTACGGTGCAAACATAATCATAAATAACTTTCGTATTTTAAGCCAGTAAAACACAAACGAAACTATACGTTCAACAAATGATAAAAGCTCGCTCAATCGCATTTATAGGTAATTCTCACGGATTTTTGTGAGACGGTCGTTATTATTGATGTGTAATTCCTCTATTTTCATTAATCAG
>CBDUPD010000565.1:0-2340 GCA_965368985.1 uncultured Spongiibacteraceae bacterium
TGGAAACGATTAAACATGTTGTTAATACTTAGGTGATTCATTAAAGCTATCTGTTTACAAGGAAATAGGCCATTATTCAGAGGTTTCCCAAGTGTTTTATTTGATTGGTTTAATTCCTTGCAGGCTATGGTTTATATAAAAATGGCCTTTATCTTTTTGTTAGATATGACTGTATTGATGAATAAAAGTTAATTTCGTTGTGTAATACGACTGTGTCGTAAATAGAAGATGCACAATCATCGGGTTTCTTTGGGCAGGTTTATTCAGCCACTTTATTATACTGGCTGTTTTGGTAACAGGTTTTGGTAACGGGTTATGGTAACAGGTTTTGGTAATTTGGTGCGGTGCGCGGTGCACGGTGCACGGTGCAGTAATGGTTTAGCTGGTTTAGCTGGTTTAGCTGGTTTAGCTGGTTTAGCTGGTTTAGCTGGTTTAAGCAGGGCTTTTTACTTGTGATTTAACGTCTATAGCGGTTTGTTCATCTGAATTAACAAAAAAGTCTATAAGGGTATTTACCCGCTTCGGCAGCTCCTGGTCACCGAGTTTTACCAGGTAAATATCTTTCATAAAAGGTCTGTGATCGGGTGATTGCCACTCATAAACTTTACCTGAATCAATATACTGTTGCACGCAAGTACGGGGGAATACTGAGACTCCCAGTCCACCTCTAACCATCAATATAGCGCTTTCCATATTATTGGTGCGACCACCGTAATAGAGTGTACTTGAGTTAACGACGTCGGCATCAGGAAAGAAAATTGATCTCCAGTCATCGAAGTGTTCATTCATGCCAGGGTATTCAATATATTTATTAGTTAGCAGGCTTTCGGTATTAATAATTAATGAGCTGATGTCCTTGTCTCTTCCTATCATGATGTACTCTTCCTGACCGCATGACTGATAGGACAGCTTGTTATGGGTGTTACTGTTTTTCGACATAAAACCAAAATCAAGCGTGCCTTCGAGTATGCCATTAATGATATTTTCGGGCGAATCGATATTGATATTCATTTCGATATTTTTAAATTCTGTCCAGCTTTCCTGAAGTTTGGGAAAGTTACTCGACAGCATACTTGAATGCGAAAGTGCATAGCGTACGATACCTTTCATGCTTTGCTTGTTTCCGGCAATTTCCAACAGCAGCTCGGCATTTAATTCATTAACGCGAGTAATATATTCCTGTAAGCTTTTCCCGGCTTCTGTAATTTGTGCCCAATCTGATCTTCAAGTGCCTGAATATGTTTGCTCACATTGGCTTGTGTCATATAGGCTTTGGTTGCAGCATGAGAGAATGAATTCGACTCAACGACAGCCAGAAATGCATTGAAGTATTTTGGGTTAATATTTTTCACAACTCTTCCTGTTATATAAAAACCATTGTTTACGGAAAGTGAGTAACTAACCGTGTGCAACTTCTGTTAATTGATTAATGATAGACCGTAACGCTTCTTTCTTAAGCGGTTTTCTCATAGCGCCCAGAACGTTGAGGCCATATTGCTTCGCGAGCACTTCAGCAGCCTTAAGCTGGCTTACCTCCATGCCGGTTAATAAAATAATGCCACCTTCGTAGTTGGTCGCCGCAATTTTACGTAACAATTCAATGCCATCCATCCACGGCATATGCAAGTCACAAATAATAAGATCAGGCAGCGAGCCACTGTTAAACTGTTCAAGCCCTTTATCGCCATCACAGGCTGTTATGATGTTATGAATATTGAGTTCATTAAGAACTGTTTTTGCAAAATCTATCTGAAACTCTTCGTCATCAACAACCAACACTTTTAAATTGTTTTCTGTGCTTTCTGTGCTTTCTGTGTTTAGTGAAGTGGATGATGATTCACTGCTTTCTGACAATATCTGTTCAATTTCCAGCTTTGTTTGATCAAAAATACAGGTGAGTTGTTTATAGATGTCTTGTGCCTGTTCAATAGTGTCAGATTCTTTGAGATGCTCCATGTCTTCGCAGAGGCTGGCAAACTTCAGGGCACCTACTGTCTTGGCTGGTGATTTAATGCGATGCCCAAGCTCTGATAATACGATCAGGTTATTTTTTTCCAGAGCCTGTTCTATCTCTGTAAGCCCTTTAATAGACGATTCTATAAATTTTAGCGCAAAAGTTCGTACTTTATCTTCATCAAAGCCAACAATTTCGGCGAGTGTATTCAGGTTAATGATTGTATCATTTTCGTTATACTCATCTTCCAGGTCGCTATCGGGAACAACAAGATCAAGGCTTGTTTGTTGATTGGGGTGATGCATATAAGCGAGATTATCATCGGTTAACCCGGTTGATAAATCACCGGATCGGGTATTCAGCCATTTGGCAATAACACTGTATAA
>CBDUPD010000566.1:0-2329 GCA_965368985.1 uncultured Spongiibacteraceae bacterium
GGGCTTACATAGTTGATGCGAAATAGTGTGTCGGTAGTGATGATAATGTCGCTGAAATTGTCAGCCAGTAATTGATAATGACGTTGTTGTTCTGACAGAATCTGTTGTGCTTTAAGCACTTCAGTAATATCCCTGGCAACGACTACAGCTGTAAGAACATTGCCCTTTTCATCGATATCAAGAGCAGCGCTACGGAAATAGAAATGATGCCAGTCACCATTATTATGTTGTAGCCTGATGGTGGTTTCATAAATATTACCACTGCCCAGTGCCCGGTACATATCGTTAAGAGAGTCTTTGGTAATGGAGTCATCAGGGTGGGTAATGTATTGCAACAGATGGTCTTTGGTATCTTCGACATCTTGCTTGCTATAACCCAGCACCTTGGTTATATCGATATTCTGAAAAATGGGCTCTTTGCGAGTGGCATCAAAAACCATAAGAATATCGGGCACGGTTTTTAGAATAGTGCCCAGAAACTGCTCTCGTTCTTCAATTTCCAGTTCGGCATTTTTCATTTGTGAGATATCAAGTGCACTCATAAACATGCCTTGTTCCATCTCATTAATTGAAGGTGTTTCGCAGCTTATCCAAAGACTTTTTGTTTCTTTATCCAGAGTCTCTATTTCTGTTTGATAGATATGTCTTTCAGGGTGTTGGTTAATACTGAGAATGGCATAACAGGCATGCAATACCTCATTTTCGGTGGCCTTGGTTATAAGGCCTTGCCTGAAGGTTTTTAGAGAGTCGGCACCAAATAATTTTATGGCAGCTGCGTTGGCATCAAGAATGCTGAAAAGCTCTCGCATATTGGTAAGAAAAGAAGGGTCTGATTTTGTACGCTCTTCTATGGCTACAGGAGTATCAATCCCGCTTGCCAGCAAGTATTGGTGAATAGGTCTGGGATCCATAACCCACAGCGCAATAGCGGAACGATAGAACATTTCACGGTAATGGCTTTTTAACAAGGGCTGTTTGGTGCCATACCAGCTAACAGCAATTAATGTATTGTTACTGTCTAGCAGAGGTTCAAGTCGAAGTTCATCTTCACGCGTTTCGCCAGCAACCTCAAACTCAAGTTTGATTGGGGCGGCTGATTGCTTATTCAGAATGTTCTGCATGCTGGCGCTGACATCTTTGTGTAGATGATCAGGTATCAGTGTTTGCCAGTTAGCATCAATGACAGGCGGAGTAACAGGCTGAAACAGTGTTGTGCAGCTCTCACCGATATATCGCATTTCTCCGCCGGGGAGAGTCACCATATAGAGGGTGTTGTCCTGTTGAGGTTTTCTGTCGAGCATAAATGTCACAGTTTCAAATCGAATTTATAAGCAATCAAAGAAGTTTAGTACAGTTTTGTGTTATTTGTCGTGCTTATCGTTGATTCTATAAGGGGTTTTCGGTAATGTCGCTCGTAAATTGACATTATTTTACAAATCCCGGGAAGAGAAAATTTTATGGCTCAATATGTTTTTACCATGAACCGTGTCAGCAAGACCGTTCCTCCCAAAAAACAGATCCTGAAAGACATCTCATTGTCTTTCTTTCCAGGAGCCAAAATTGGTGTGCTGGGTTTGAATGGCTCGGGTAAATCGAGCCTGTTGCGTATTATGGCTGGTGTGGATCAGGAGTATGATGGTGAAGCCAGGCCGATGCCCAATATTAATATCGGTTATTTACCGCAAGAGCCACAACTTAACCCTGATAAAGATGTTCGTGGAAATGTTGAAGAAGGGATGGCTGAAGTGGTTGATGCGCTGGCCGAGCTTGACCAGGTTTATGCTGCCTATGCAGAAGAAAATGCTGATTTTGATGCGCTGGCCAAGCGTCAGGCTGAGCTTGAAGATATTATTCAGGCCTGGGACGGACATAATCTTGAAACCCAGCTGGAAAAAGCCGCCGATGCCTTGCGTTTGCCGCCCTGGGATGCAGATGTCACCAAGCTTTCAGGCGGTGAACAACGTCGTGTCGCCTTGTGTCGTTTGTTATTGTCAAAGCCTGATATGTTATTGCTTGATGAGCCAACCAACCACCTGGACGCAGAATCGGTTGCCTGGCTTGAGCATTTTTTGTGTGAATTTCCGGGCACAGTTGTGGCAATTACCCATGACCGTTATTTTCTTGATAATGCTGCCCAGTGGATACTAGAGCTGGATAGAGGCCATGGCTACCCGTATGAAGGCAATTATTCGGCCTGGCTTGAAGCCAAGGAGAAACGCCTTGAGCAAGAAGAAAAGTCTGAGGCAGCACACCAAAAAACAATGAAGGCAGAACTTGAGTGGGTGCGAAGCAACGCCAAGGGTCGTCAGTCAAAGAGTAAGGCGCGTAT